>NZ_KV812087.1:673-9710 GCF_001813335.1 Neisseria sp. HMSC055H02
GCCGTACTGGTTTAAATTTAATCTACTATACTATCCCGCCAGCCACAGCGATACCGTATAAATCGCCAATCCGACCAGTCCGCCGACAAGCGTGCCGTTGATGCGGATATATTGCAAATCCTTGCCCACGCTCAATTCCAGTTTTTCCACCATCAGGCGGCTGTCCCAGCCTTTGACTTTGTCCGCGACGAACAAAGCGGCCTTATCTTTATAACGCATCACAAAATCCCGAACCAAAAGCGAAATCCGCACATCCGCCCGCCGCATAAATTGCGGGTATGCCTGGGCTTGCGAACGCATATGATTCAGCAGCTTTTCCAGTTGCGCTTGGCACAAAGAGTCTTGTTTTTCCACATCTTCCCGCGCCCAGTCCAGAATGCCGCGCCATAAGGTCATGATTTGACGTTGCAGGGCGGGCGATTGCGCGAGCTGTTTTTTGAATTTGTCCAGGCGGCGGTGCCACAGGCGCGATGTGGTCAGGCGCTCGGTCAGTTCGTCGTATTGCACCAAGAATTGTCGGCGCAGCGCGTTATCCTGCTTGTCCGCAGTCGCCAAATAGCCGTCTATCCATGCCAACGCTTTTTCTGCCGCCCAATCATCGACTTTCTCCACCAAGGTCGATTTCACCGCCGCTTTAAGCCTGTCCCAAGTTCCGGGATTGCCGCCTTCGATTTTTGCCGCCCATTCGCGCAGGTTCTGCTCCAGCATTTCACGGGTTTCCGGCGTTTTCAGCCAACGCCGAATCTGACGGAGCAGGTTTTCAAACGCTTTTTCGTGCATCCCTTGCGCTTTCAGCAGCCGCAAACCGTCGGCAAGCGCGTTGCCGATTTGTCCGCCGCTGTAACGTTCTTCCAGCAGCATCGCCGTGAAACGCGCCATCTGTTCCGGTTTGGCGATGGCGAGCAGGGTCGGAATCTGCTTGGAAAGCCACGGCAGCCAGTGCGATTTCACGTCTTCGCCGTCCAGCCATTTCAATAATTTATCGCTGGGCTGTGCTTGGTAAATGCGCATGGCGATGGGTTTGCCCTGCAAAAAATTATGTTCGATAAACCGCCCCAATTCATCGCCGATACGCGCCTGATTGCGCGGCAAAATCGCGGTATGGGGAATCGGCAGGCCGAGGGGTCGTCTGAAAAGCGCGGTTACGGCAAACCAGTCCGCCAGCGCACCTACCATCGCGGCTTCGGCAAACGCTTTGACAAATCCCAACCAAGGATATTGGCGCACATAAACGGCGGAGGCTGCAAACAGCCCGCACGCCGCAAGCAGCAAGCCCGTCGCCCAACGCCTGCTTTTTGCCAACTTTTTGCGCGCCTCATTTAAGCGGACTTGTTCCGAAAGGGTGTGCATTTCTATTCCTGTCTTTTTTGTCTTTGGAGGATTGCGAATAGATTGATTATTTTTTAATCAGCTGAAAATATTCAATAGGTTTCAAAATATTATCCGAGTTTTCCACAGAATGCACACATCAACCCGAATGCGGATTGTGGGCAATATTTTGTACTGCCTATTTTTTAATCATAATATTTTTATTTTGGAAAATCAAAAGGGAAGGAGAGTTGTTCACAGGCTGTTCACATGATTCTGCGGTATGGCTGTGTACAGGTTTTCAGACGACCTTTATGCCGTCCAGCCTGAAACCGAAACCCAAAGCCGCCACAAGGCCCAAGCCGCCACCGTCAACCCTGCCAACAGGCGGATGCTGCGTTTTTGCAAAAGCGTTTTCAACTGCGCCGCAAAGATACCCATTGCTAAAAGGTTGGGCAGCGTGCCGAGCGCAAAAGCCAACATATATAAAGCGCCGTGAACCGCGCTGCCGCTGCCCAAGGCGTAAAGCGACGCGCTGTAAACCAGGCCGCACGGCAGCCAGCCCCAAAGCATCCCAACGCCGAAACAGGCTGGGACGGAACGGATAGGCAAAAGCTTGTTTAAAAACGGATTCAGCCGCTTCCATATCGGTTTGCCGATGCGTTCGATACGCGTCGCCGCCGTCGAAATCCCCGCTAGATAAAGCCCTAAAAGCAACAGCAGAATGTTTGCCGCGATATACAGCCCCTGCTGCAACACGCGGGTGTCATCCAAAGAAATCCCTGCCTGCCCGATCAGGCCGACTAGGAAGCCGATGAGGACATAGCTGCTTACACGTCCCAAGTTCAGCAGGACAATTAATCCGAAACGGTTTAAGTTGGGCGGAAGCTGCAAGGCAAATGCGCTGCTTAACCCGCCGCACATTCCGACGCAGTGGCCGCCGCCGAAAAAACCGAGCAGAAACAGAGTGAGGAAGGTAAGGTTTTCGTCCATATCAGATATATTTGAAATTGTTATCAGGCTGTTTCGTATTGTATCAATAACGGAGGAATGAGGATAAGAAAGGATGGAATAGGGACGAATTATCGCGAATCCGTTTGGAAAGGTCGTCTGAAAATCGGTTTGCCTTGATTGGAGGCATCGGATTTTCAGACGACTTTTAGACTGCCCGATATTTATAAAGCCCTATTTTGAGAAAAATAATTTGATTTTATTTGAAAACAAAATGTTAAACGAATTGAATATTTCTGAACAAGATACCGAAGAAACAAGCTAATGTTTGCATATTATCGAGATTCGGTTAAAATTATCGGAAAATATATAAATAATAATCAAAATCATTCAATATCATTCAATCTATTTGCGGCAAAACCTTTCCGAGGTCGTCTGAACATTTTCAGACGACGCTGTCTGACATTCCGCCACACAAGGAATCCGTTATGAAGCCAGTCAAAGTCAACACCCTTGCCGCCTGCATCGCCGCCATCGGTTTCTCTCCCATCATTTATGCTGCCGATAATACGCCGACCGTCATTCTCGATACCGTTACCGTCAAAGGCACGCGCAATAAAGACGAAATCGGTAAAAGCCGAGTTTATACACGCGAAATCGTCAATCTTTACAAAGGCAAAAACGAAGTCGAAACCTTCAAAGGCAACACCGTATCCGACCTTTTAAGCGGTATGTCCGGCGTATACAGCGGCGACGCGCGCAACAGCGGCGCACTGGATCCCAATATACGCGGCGTGCAGGGACAGGGACGGATTCCCGTTACCATCGACGGCACGGAGCAGGCGATTACCGTCTGGCGCGGCTACGCAGGCGCAAACAACCGCAACTACGTCGACCCCAACATCATCAGCAGCGTTTCCATCGAAAAAGGTCCCTCGTTCAGCCGCGATATGAAAAGCGGCATAGGCGGCTCCGTCGCCCTGAAAACCATCGATGCCGACGATATTGTCCCCGAAGGGCAGAAATACGGATTTGAAGTGAAGGCGGAGGCTGCCAACAATTCCATTAAGCGGCGTGAGAATGCTTATGAACATTCAGTCGATTATCGAACCTTGCCTGTTCCCGCAGTAGCAACGGGCGGTATTTGGCGTTCATTTTTTGACGATACCGACCGAATCGACCAGCGTTTCAACGGACGCAATAAATTTGGTGAGGATAAAGCCTACCGCATTGCCGCTGCCACCAAGCAGGACAATTTCGATGCCATGCTCGCCTATGCCTACCGCAGTAAAGGCAATTATTTTTCCGGCAAAAAAGGGGCGGAACGCTACGGCTATATCGGTCCTTGGACACAAGAAACTTTAGACGAATTAAAACGTCGTCAAGAAGAAGCCGCTGCCAAGGGCGAGAAATTTTACGGCAGTGAAAACATGCTGGGCGCACCCGATATTTCAAAAATCGGACTTTTCTACCATCCGGGCGGGGAAGTCAGCAATACCTCGCTCGAAACCAAATCATGGGTAGGTAAAACCATCTTCCGTCTGCCGAACCGCCAAACGCTCAAATTCGGCCTGCGCCATACCGATTCCACGTTCGGCGAAATCATGCCTTCGCGTATTATCGGTCCCATCAGTTGGGATGCGTCCGTCCTCAACAAAATTGCCGAATGGCCGCAGGCATGGGTCAAACAGCGTTCCTACAATATCGACTATTCGTGGAAGCCGGAGGGCAGCCGTTGGATAGATTTCGATGCCACGCTTTGGACAACGCGCACCAAATCCAAAACCAATACCGCAGGCGGCTCGCCCGGCGATACCGTTTATGAGGACAACAAATTTCAAATAGCATGGGACGAATACGACAGATGGCAGAAATACACCCCCGCAGAGCGGCAGGAATTGCTGGATGCAGGAATAGAAGTCCCCAAACCGCCCAAACCTGAAACGCCCAATACCAATGGACGCTTCAACACCATCGAAGGCAACGCCTATTACGCCCGTAACAACCGGACAGGCTTTCAATTCTCCAACCGTATGAAATTGAGCGACAAGCTCTCGCTGACTTTGATGGGCGATTTTCAAAACGAAAAACTGACATCGCGCAATGATTTTTCAGACGAGCTGGAGCGGGGAGGATACGACAAATATCGGGAAGAACTTGAAAACAGCACCATCAGGGCAAATTACGGATTAAACGAATTCGGCGTACCGCGCAACGGCAAACGGCGCGAATACAATCTGGGCTTCAATTTCCGCTACGAACCCTTCCGCTGGCTGACGTTGACGGCGGGAGGACGATATACCAATTTCCAGCTTCAGGATAAAAGCAAACGTTTGGAAAGCGGTACGTATAAGACCGGCTATCCGTTAGAAATGAACAGGGGGATAAAATATTCGATCGGCAGGGTTGCCACGCCGCAAGAATACGCGGATTACAAGGCAATTGACGATGCTTTGGCAAATGGCAGTCTTGATTATGCTTTATATATGTCGGATGAATATTCAGAACAAAGAAAAAAACATGCACAAATTAGACTGTCGTTACAAGTCAATTCGCAATATATTCCGATTTTGACAGATGATCGCGAAAAATGGGTCAATCCTAATGAAAAGGTGGATTTCTATTGGTTGAAAGACGATAAAGGCCGTCTGAATATGCAGGATCATCCCCTTACCAACGGCAGCATTCCTGATTTGCACACCAAAGTCCCCAATCCTGTATATGACCCGTCTATTCCAGACAGTCCGCAGTTTGTGCCTAAGTATTATAACGTTGATGCAAGCGTATATACGACTCCAATGACCGAAGCCGAAAAACAGAGGGCAATGAAGCAGAAAGGCAGCGGTTGGGTGCCCGCATTTTCTGCCACTGTCAATTTTACTGATTACAGCCGCGCCTATTTGCGCTATACCGAAACCCTGCGCTACCCCAGCATTTTTGAAGGGACTTACGGCTTTTCTACTGCCGCCGGCTCATTCAACCGCATGGGCTATGGCTGGCGGCCCGAACACGCCAAAAACTGGGAAGTCGGCTATATTCATGATTTGACGGGACTGTTACCGAAAATGAAAAAAGCGGATTTCCGCATCAACTACTTCCATAACAAGACCAAAAACGTTATCGATAGGGACAGCAATCTCGAATTCGAACAATTCGACAGACAAATCCGCAGTGGTGCCGAGCTGTCCACCCGCTTCGATACCGGACGCGTCTTTGGTAGCCTGAACGTATTCCGCAGCCTGAAAAACAAAATGTGCGACGAAACCTTCCAATGGTCGACTGTGACTGCGGGAGATGTCGATGCAACATATTTTGCCGAAACCGGCAAAACCATGAGTCGCCCCGTCTGCAACCACGGCGGTTTGAGCGATTCGGGCTATCTGGCAAGCGCGCTTCAGCCACGCTGGTCGATTGATGCCGAATTGGGCAGCCGCTTTCTTGCCAACAGACTGGAAACAGGCGTGCGCCTTCATTACCACAGCCGCGTCTATGAAAACCGCAATGATGCATGGCAGCCTAACTACAACATATTCAATCAATATAAGGGAACTAATCATAAACCCCAATATAACGATATGCGTTGGCAGCCTGTCGCGGTATGGGATGCCTACCTGCGCTACAAAATCGGCAAAAACCTGACTGCCGAACTGGTGGGCAGTAATCTGACCAACCGCTACTACCTCGACCCGATGAGCCGCTCCTATCTGCCCGCACCGGGCAGAACCATCAGGGTAGGGATTACAGGCAAGTTCTAAAATAGTTTCTAGATTCAATTATCGAAATTCTGATATTATTGAATTGTAAATTTTCAGAAATGATAATAATTCATGTTTCTATTTCCTAAAAATAGGAATATACTTACCTTACTTTTCCAAGAGGGCGGATTTGTAAGTTTGATTCAGATTCTTCTTGAGAAAATTCGTTGATTTTGTAAATTTTTATTTTGGAGTGAATTATGAAACTCGTAAAAACCGTTGCGGTATTGAGTGTTGCGTTTGCCGCTTCTTCTGCGTTTGCTGCCAATCCGGCTTCAGACCTCTCTTCAAGTAACAATGTAAAAGGGGTTAAACATATTGTCCCGACAGTGGAGACTAACCAAAACGACGCGAATTTCGGTAAGGCTGCCATTAATGTGGTTGACTTAAATGTAAAACCGACAAATAAAAATGGTCTTGCCAACAATCAACCTGTTTCTTTTGCCAAAATTGATGCGACGGCAAATCGATTTTTTGTCAAAACGTTCGCTCACGGCATTTTGGGTAAAGACAAAAACGGCGTTACTGTCGCGAATCTGTACCGTATGAAAGGTATTGTTTGGGACAATATTCCAAGAATGCCCGACCATTCCCATTTAGGCCGTCTGTCTTATTCCAAAGTCGGTAATATGGATGTTTACTTCGGCGACTGGTCTGCCGTTCCTTCCGGTGCGGCTGTCGGTACGAAAGGTACGAATTACACTGCCTTCTATAGCGGCACGGGTAGAACCACCAATCTGCCGACTACGGGTACTGCCACTTATACGGTTAAGGGTATCAATCAATATCATACGCAAAATACAGCCCTCTTAAACGGTACGCTGAAAGCCGATTTCGGTAAACGGACGCTAAACGGCGAAATGAAACGTACAGGTTTGAATGTCGCCATCAACAATGCCACGATTAATACGGCTCAGGCTTCATTTGAAGGTAAAGCTACGGCAAACAAAGTGGCCGGTACGACCCGTGGTCATTTCTTCGGCAACCAAGGCGCAGCGATTGCTGGCGTGGCTGAGTTTGGTCAAAATCATGCCTACAACACTGCCTTTGGCGGTACGAAAACCGGTAAATAATGAATCATAATGCGATAAGGCGGACGGTTTTTGTCGTTCCCCATTCCGTCCGCCTATAAAACACAAATCCGCCACACAATGCACATCGTACAGGGCCGTTCGGAAATATCGGGCTTCGCAATGCGTTTAAGCCGGTATTTTCCGAACGGCCCGTGAGTTTGAAGGCGTGCTGTTTCGATGGGCTTGAGAAACTCATTTTTCAGACGACCCGGCTGGGGCTTCCATGCAAATAAACAATGCTCTTGCCCGGTAAAGATGAAATATAAGTTTTTCTTTGAAAAGGTCGTCTGAAAAACAAAGCCGTCCGACACACAGGAAAGAATTTTATGAAACGCCTTTTGCTCCTTCCTTTTTTTATCAGCCTGCTGCCCCACGCGTTTGCCGACGACAGAGAAGACCGCTTCATGCAGCTCAAACAGGGGACGGAACTCCGCCGCGCGCAGCAGGAAAGGAACGAAGCGGACAATACGGCGATTGAGTTCGGCGCGGGAGAAGTACAGGACGGCGAAGATTTGGCGTTGTCGCTGATGAAGGCGGTCAACGCGCAAAACGAGGAAGAAACGGCGCGGCTGTTGGACATTTACCGCCGTCAGGATGATTACGACCCCGATATAGTGCTGTTTGCCGAGGCCAATCAGGCGGTGTTCCGCGACGATTTGAAGGCCGCGCTGGCGAAATACCGCGAGCTTTACCGCCAAAATCCCGAATTTCTGCGCGGCCGCCTGGATTTGGCGCGGCTGCTGTTTATAGACAAACAAAACAAAGAATCGGCGGCATTGTTCGACGGCATCGATATTCCCGAAGTGCCCGCCGTCAATGAGAAAATCAAAGTGTTTGCCGACGCTTTGAAGAAACGCGATGCGTGGAGCGGCTCGGTTTCGTTCGGCGCGGGTTACGACACCAACTTAAACCAGTCGTCGGGCGCGACGGTCGTCCGCAATCAGACAAGCTGCGGTTTCGATTCGAACGGGCAGCCGATTCTGGACGGCGACGGAATGCTGTCCTGCCGCAACGAACGGCTTGATGCCTACGCGCCCGATGCGTTGAAAAACCGGATGTGGGTATATGACGCCAACTTAAGCAGACGTATTTCGCTCAACGGCCACCACGGTCTGCAACTGGGCGGCTACGCATGGGGCCGGCTTTATCCCGGCAACAAAGAATACGGCGAACACAATATCAACGTCAGCCCCGCTTACAGTTTTCAGAGCAAAGACCATTCCTTCAGTATCGGCCCGCAGGTGCAATACGAATGGTCGGGCAGCAAACTGCGCGACAGCAGCGCCGGCATCAGCACGGCATACAGCCGCACCTTTTCCGACCAAGCCTCGCTGGGTGTGCAGTTCGACCACAAATACGACCGCTATCGCGGCGAATTAAAACATTTCAACGGCCCGCAGACGCTTCTGTTCACCACCGCCATCTACGCCCTGCCGAAAGACTGGCTGGTATTCGGCGGCTACGACTACCTGCGCAAAAACAGCCGCGAAAAAGTGGATTCCTACCGTCGGCACGGCCTGCGCGCGGGTGTCAACAAGCGTTTTGAATCCGGCATCGACGCCACCTTTCAGGCAATCTGGCGCAAAACAGCCTATCAGGACTACCATGCCTGGCTGGAAACCCGCCGCCGTGATTTCGAACGCACCTACCAGTTGGACATCAAATTCGACCGCCCTTTCCTCCGCGGCATCACGCCCATTTTCAGTATCAAACACACCGACAACAAAAGCTCGTCCTGGCTGAACCGCTACAAACGCAACGAATTTGCCGTCAAAGCAGAATACAGGTTTTAAGCACCCGAGGTCGTCTGAAAATGTCTGACAGTTTTGGTTGGCGCACGTCCTTTTGTTTTTGTTTTTCTAATCTGTTGATTTATGTTTGAATGAAGAATTTTGACGTGCGGATAATAGATATTAATGAGGTTTTATAGTGGATTAAATTTAAATCAGG
>NZ_KV812087.1:9810-20113 GCF_001813335.1 Neisseria sp. HMSC055H02
AGGCAACACCGTACTGGTTTAAAGTTAATTTACTATATGTGCCAAGTATAGCTTTAATCTGCATTAGTCCTTAAAAACACCCCAAAACAGTAAAACTCATCCTGTTTCGGGGTGTTTTGAGCGTCATGAAAGGATTACTGCGAAGCTGTTCCAGCTGCTTTTTGAGCCTCCAGTCTCAAAACGCCGCGATGTACCATGGCACAACAGAAAATACAGCCGACAACGGCGAAGAGCAGTAGGTAGAAACCGGCATCCCAGCCGAATCTGTCGGCTAAAATACCAAACAGAGCAGTACCGCCCGCGCTGCCTAATACATAGCTCAGCAAACCGCGCAGACCTGTTGCCGAACCTGCAGCAAATGAAGGCACTAATTCGATGGTTTGCAAAGAAGACAAGAACATAGGCACATAGATCAAACAGCCCACCAAGCCTGCGCCGATAGTTACCGTAGACAAGCTGGTACCGTTTCGGTACAAGAAGATAGATGCGCCCACGCCTACTAAGGTGATGATGGATAAAGGCATACGTTTACCTTTAAAGTATGTATCAGTTATCCAACCTGCCAGCAACGTGGAAGGGATAGCTGCCCATTCGAAAATGGCAAAGGCAAGATGCATATCCTTTTTGGAGAAGCCTTTAGTTTCCAAGAGATACAGTGGAAGCCAAGTCAAAACGCCAAAACGTATCATATAGGTGAATACGTCAATAAACGATACAAACCATACATTGATGTCTTTAAGGATGTATTGTTTGAAAATCTGCCATGTGGTCAGATCAACGTTTTCTTCTTTGGTTGCGATTAGTTCTTCATGAGAGTTGCCCAAGATTTCGTTCATCGGTGGCAATCCCTCGTTGTAAGTCCGTCCGACTCCTGCAAAATAAACAATTGCTGCTACAACGGCCGCAATAGCTGCGGGTACAACGAAATGTGCCGACTGCCAATGAGTCTCACCCAACCAGGCAACAGCACCGCCGGCAATAGGGGCTACCAGACCGCCACCAACATTATGCGAAATATTGAATACTGCCGTTGTGATACCGCGCGTTTTGCGTGGGAACCAACTTGCTAAGACAACATAAGCCGGACCTGCTCCCATACCTTGGAAGATACCGTTGAGCATACACAGCAAAAAGAAAATCCAAAATGCCGTGGTGAAGCCCATCATCAAATTGACTAATGCGGACATGACCAAGCCGAAAATCATAAAATGTTTCGGGTTGGATTTATCTGCTAACGCCGACATCAAGCCCTTACTGACGCCGTAAATAATCAACATTGTGCCGGATACGAAACCAATATCTTGTTTGGTAAAGCCGAAATCTCGAATTAAATCAGGAGATGATAAAAGGAAGTTGTTGCGCAAGATGTAATACGCAGCGTAGCCGATAAAAATTCCAAATAAGGCTTGCCAGCGCAAACGGTTGTAGCGATCATGCACTTCGGCTTCGGGTACCGGTTTCCCTTGTTTGGAAGCGAGGAAGGAAATCATCATGGACTCCATGTTGTTGAAGAAAGTTATATATGTAATTTGTTAACTTAGGTTTACGCTTTATACACGCGTTCCGATACGGACTTATTTATTTAAAATTAAAATAAACTCGATACGGTCAATAATCCAATATGATAGTAGATTTTCTATACTTTTAGCAATTGCGTCTTTAGGTAAAAATGTTTAGATATTTATGATTCTCAATGCGATTGAAAGTATGATTTGATTGGGTGTGGGATTATTAACTTATGTTGGAATGGGAGGTGTGGTAAAGGTCGTCTGAAAGTGTCAGATGACCTTTAATTATTGGTTTGGGCTCAATTTACTACTTGTGATGTTTCAATTATCTAATTTTGTTTGATATTTTTTGAGTTCTAACGAGGAGGTAGTAATAATCTTATCACTATGCTTATTACATTTAAGAATTGGTAATTTGTTTTTATATCGATTATTTTTTATCCCGAATCCAAGTTATAATACGAACCTTGTTTTCAAACCGATTCGAGATTCTGTTTTCAGACGACCTTTAAGATAAAAAGGTCGTCTGAAAACGTTTGTCCCGTCCATACGCATCCGCCGAACTATGATTCCATCCGATTTCATTGACGAGCTTCTGGCCAAAGTCGATATTGTCGATATTATCGACGAGCAGGTTCCGCTGAAGAAGGGCGGGGCGAACTATATGGCTTGTTGTCCGTTCCATAAGGAAAAGACGCCGTCGTTTTCAGTCAGTCCGACGAAGCAGTTTTATCATTGTTTCAGTTGCGGAGCGCATGGTTCGGCGATTGGTTTTGTGATGGAACATCAGGGGCTGTCGTTTCCGGAGGCAGTGCAGTTTCTTGCCGACCGTGTGGGCATGGCTGTGCCTAAAGTGTGCGGGCAGAACGATAATCCCGAAGTCCGTGCCGAACGTAAGAAAAAACAGCAGACGTTGGAGGAAACGACGGCTGCGGCGGCTGATTTTTATGCGCAACAGTTGAAATTCAATCCGGCGGCGAAAGCTTATTTGGACAAGCGCGGCTTGAGCGCGGAAGTCATCGCGCATTATGGTTTGGGCTACGCCCCCGACGGCTGGCAGCCTTTGGCGCAAGTGTTCCAACCGTACCCGAATACCGCTTTGGTGGATACGGGGATGGTGATTGACAATGAGGGTCGGCATTACGACCGCTTCCGTCATCGGATTATGTTTCCTATCCGCAATCCGCGCGGGCAGGTAATCGGTTTCGGCGGCAGGGTGTTGGATGACTCGAAGCCGAAATATTTGAATTCGCCCGATACTCCTCTGTTTGATAAGGGGAAAAACCTTTACGGATTGTATGAAGGTCGTGCTGCGGTCAAAGACGCAGGTCGGATTTTGGTGGTCGAAGGCTATATGGACGTGGTCGCGCTGGCGCAGTTCGGCGTGGGCTACGGCGTGGCGGCTTTGGGCACGGCGACGACGGCGGAACACGTCAAAATCCTGATGCGGCAGGCGGACAGTATTTATTTCTGTTTCGACGGCGACAGCGCGGGGCGGAAGGCGGCTTGGCGCGCGTTGGAAAACGCGTTGCCGCAGTTGAAAGACGATAAATCGCTGCATTTTTTATTCCTGCCGGAAGAACACGACCCCGACAGCTACATCCGCGCCTACGGAAAAGCGCAATTTGAAGACGCGCTGTTGAATCAAAGCAAGCCCTTGTCGGAATATTTCTGGGAACATCTTTCAGACGACCTCAATCTCAATACGCAGGAAGGTAAGGCGGAATTGGTGAAAACCAGTTCGCCGCTTTTGGCGCAGATTACCGCGCCGGCATTGGCTTATCTGTTGAAACAACGGCTTAGCGAGCTGGTCGGCATCGATCCCGACAATCTCGCCCAACTGCTGGGGCAGGAAGCGCCGAAGCGGCACGTCAAACAAAAAAGCTACAAACTGCCTCCGATTTCCGTCAAACAACCTGTCATGCTGACGCTGGTGCAACGGCAAATCCGCAGCCTCTTGATAAATCCGGATTGGGCTGCATATATAGACCTGCCCGATTATGTGGCATTGGACGGCGATTTCGCCTGCCTTGCCAATCTCGCCGAAACCATTAAAAGCCATGCCGCCGTACCTGCTACCGCGCAGGTTTTAGAGTATATGCGCGGTTCTCCTTACGAAGAAACCGTGAACCAAATCTTCCAATCGACACTCTATTCTGAAGAAATGGAAGGCGGAGGCGAAGAAGACCGCGAAAACTTCCAAATCGGCATGAAGAAACTCCTTAACGAGTTAAAATACAAACAAATCGAAACTCTCAAGCAGAAAAGCCTGCAATCGGGTTTGAATGAAAATGAAAAAAAACTCTTGCTGTCGCTTTTGACCGCAAAGCAAAATTGAACGAACGGCAATCCCTGCCGAATCCAGCAACCTTCAGGCCGTCAGAAAAGCATTGTCCCAAGCTGCGAACATGATCCCGCAGAACACCCGTTCCAAAGAGCTTTCAGACGACCTCAGCGTTACAACCCGGCAGATTGAATTTAAATCGGTTGTAACTCTGTTCCGCCTTCAGGTGCATCATGCAAACCGTCGGCACACCATCAGATCAAGAAAGTAATCCATGTCTAAAGACCAAAATCACGAAGACTATCAAGAACAGGACGACAACCGTCCGCTGACCCTCGAAGAGCAGCGCGCCCGCCTGCGCCAGCTCATCATCATGGGTAAGGAACGCGGCTACATCACTTATTCAGAAATCAACGACGCCTTGCCCGACGATATGTCCGATGCGGAACAAATCGACAACATCGTCAGCATGATTTCTGGCTTGGGCATCCAAGTGACCGAGCAGGCGCCTGACGCGGAAGACATTTTGTTGAGCGACAACGCCGCCGCCGTCACCGACGACGATGCCGTTGCCGAAGCAGAAGCCGCCTTGTCCAGCGCGGATTCCGAGTTCGGCAGAACCACCGACCCCGTGCGTATGTATATGCGCGAAATGGGGCAGGTTGACCTGCTGACCCGCGAAGACGAAATCATCATCGCCAAAAAAATCGAAAACGCCCTGAAAAACATGGTGCAGGCGATTTCCGCCTGTCCGGGTTCTATCGCTGAAATCCTCGAGCTGATCGAGCAAATCCGCAAGGATGAAATCCGCGTGGACGAAGTGGTCGAAGCCATCATCGATCCGAATGAAGTGTTGCTCAACGAATTGGGCTTGGGACACTTGGAAAGCGCGTCAAACGACGATGATTCCGGCAGCAGTGAAGAAGATGAAGCGGATGATAGTGAAGATGACGACGATTCCGGCAGCGATTCCGAAGCCGTGACTGCCGCCCATCTTGCCGAATTGAAACAAAAAGTGCTGGATCACTTCGCCTTCATCGATTGCGAATACGGCAAAATGATTAAAAAATTAGCAAAACACGGCAGCCGCCACCCCGATTATCTGGCGCACCGAGAAGCTATCGCCAACAAACTATTAGAAGTCCGCTTCGCTACCCGACAAATTGAGAGTCTCAGCGGCAGCCTGCGCAACCGTGTCGAAAACATCCGCAAGCTCGAACGCGAAATCCGTGATATCTGCCTTGACCGCGTCCATATGGAACGCGACTACTTCATACAAAACTTTCTGCCTGAGATCACCAACCTGAAATGGGTGGAAGATGAAGTCGCCAAAGGCAGGGTCTGGAGCGACGCGCTTGACCGCTTCCGCCACGCTATCCTCGAAAAACAAACCGAGTTGGCGGACATGGAAAAAGAAACCGGCATTTCAATTGAGGAGCTGAAAGACATCAGCAAAAACATGGTGTTGAGCGAAAAAGCAACTGCAGCCGCCAAGCAGGAAATGATTCAGGCAAACTTGCGCCTGGTGATTTCGATCGCTAAGAAATACACCAACCGCGGTTTGCAGTTTCTTGATTTGATTCAAGAAGGCAACATCGGCCTGATGAAGGCGGTAGATAAATTCGAATACCGCCGCGGATACAAATTCTCCACATACGCTACATGGTGGATACGTCAAGCGATTACCCGCTCGATTGCCGACCAGGCGCGCACCATCCGTATCCCCGTGCACATGATTGAAACCATCAACAAAATGAACCGTCTCTCCCGCCAATATCTTCAAGAAACCGGCGAAGAGCCCGATTCCGCGAAACTTGCCGAGTTGATGGAAATGCCGGAAGACAAAATCCGCAAAATCATGAAAATCGCCAAAGAGCCGATTTCGATGGAAACCCCGATCGGCGACGATGACGATTCGCATTTGGGCGACTTCATCGAGGATGCCAACAACGTTGCCCCTGCGGACGCCGCGATGTACACCAGCCTGCACGAAGTGACCAAAGAAATCCTCGAAAGCCTGACACCGCGCGAAGCCAAAGTCCTGCGTATGCGCTTCGGTATCGACATGAATACCGACCACACGCTCGAAGAAGTCGGCAAACAGTTTGACGTAACCCGCGAACGTATCCGTCAAATCGAAGCCAAAGCCCTGCGCAAACTGCGCCATCCGACCCGCAGCGACCGCCTCAGAAGCTTTCTCGACAGCGAAGACAGCAAATTGTAAACAACAAACCGCAGGTTTATCCCTGCGGTTTTTTATGGATAAGAGGTCGTCTGAAACAGAAGTTGTACGTTTTCAGACGACCTGTATCCTCTAACTTTTTTTGTCCAATTTCCGCAATAATGTTACCAATCCTTCCGCGCAATCCTCTGCTTTGCTTTGGATTTCTTCGCGGCTGTATAAGGCGGGCGATGTGCCGTGGAAATAGAACGGGTCGATGTAGCGCATCTGCGTAAAATAGGCGGTCTGTTCCAGGTTTTTGCAGAATTCGTACACGCGGAAATGCGCGTCGCCATCGGCGTGGTAGTCCTGTTCGGGGGAGCCGACCGTTATGCTGGCGACGAAGTTTTTGCCTTTCAGTTTGTCCCCGCCCGTGCCGTAGGCAAAGCCGTAAGTAAACACGGAGTCGAAATATTGCTTTAGAATTGCGGGCATGTTGTACCAGTACAGCGGATATTGGAATAAGACGGTTTGATGGCGCAACAGAGCCTGTTGTTCGGCGGCGGCATCGATGCGGTAGTCGGGATACAGTGCGGCGATGTCGCGGATTTCAACGTCTAAACCGCTGCGGGTCAGATGTCCGATGACGGCTTTATTGGCGACGGATTGGGCGAAATCAGGATGTGCGAGGATGACGAGTGCCATGTTTCATTCCTTTTCAGGATGTTGGAGATGATAGGATTTTAGGCGGCTTCAAAACCTGCAATCAATAACTATCCGTTTGAATAGGTGTATCGGATGAAGACAGAGTGTCAAAGCGAGTGTTTCAGTTTCGGCGGCAAAATCTATCCTTGTCCGCTCAGTGTGGCGATGGATTTGGTCGGGGGGAAATGGAAGGCGGTCATCCTTTATCATTTGCAGGGCGGTGTAAAACGCTTAGGCGAATTGCACGGCAGCCTGCACGGGGTAACTGAAGCCGTATTAAGCCGTCAGCTCAAGCAGTTGGAACAAGGCGGGCTGGTCTCGCGCGAAGTATTCGGCAACAGGCCGCCGTTGAGGGCGGAATATGCGCTGACCGATTTCGGCAGGAGTTTCCTGCCTGTTTTGGAGAGGTTGACCGAATGGGGAAACCGTACGGTCTTGGAGTATGGGGAAGTGGTAGTCCGTGAATAAGGCGGGAAAAGCGTTTTGCCTGCCTTTATTGCAAAAGGTCGTCTGAAAACCGGTTTTCCTGTTTTTCAGACGACCTTTCATTTGTTTTGACTCTTTAGCCCAATTCTTTCAATTTCCGGCTCAAGATGCCGTGTACTTCTTGTACCGTTTCGTAGCGGTCTTCTTTGGCAGGAACCGGCTCCAGAAAATGCAGCTCCACCTTGCTGGAAGGCTGGCTGATGATCATACAGATGGATTGCCACAGGCTGGTATCGCCCACATAAGCCGCCTGAAGGTTCGGACTGGTACCGTCGGGATTGGGGTAGCGGCAGAGCATGGGGATAATGGGAACACCTGCGTCGTAGGCGGTTTGGAAAAAGCTGGGCTTGAACGGGAGGATATCATAACCTTCCGTACTCGTCCCTTCCGGGAAAATGGTTACGGTATCGCCGTTTTTAAGGGCTTCGGTTACCGTGGCGATTTTAGCGGTATTGCCTTTGGTGCCTTTATTGCGTGAAACGTAAACGGTCTGCGCCTGCGTGGCGAGATAGCCGACCACCGGCCATTTGGCAACATCGTCTTTTGCCACGAAACGTCCCGGAAATGCGCCGTTGACCGCCATGATGTCTAGCCAAGAGATATGGTTGCTGATTAACAACTGTGCCTGCCCTTCCTGAGGCAGCGTGCCGAAGGTTTCCAGCTTCATGCCGCATGAAGCGAGGACGCGCAGCGACCAGATTTGGATGGCACGCAGTTTGCGCCGTTTGCTGTAAAAGGGAAACAGGAAGAACATTTCCGCCATACCGTAAAGCAGGCAGATGCCGATGCAGAGCAGGCGGAAGGTAAAACGTAGTTTGGCAATCATAAGGTTGTGGTGTGTGCAATCTTGGTATAGGGTGAAACCGCTAAAAATCAATTATTTGCTGATTTCACAATAGTTGAGGTCGTCTGAAAAGGTTTTCAGACGACCTTTTGGTCTTTATGGTTTAGGGGCGAAACGTTGGAGGTAACGGTCTGCCAGGCGGGTGATGTCCAGCATGATGAGCACGTCGGCGCAGTTGAACGCTTCATCGACGCAAGGCTCGCCGCAGAACCATGCGCCCGCATTGAGGTAGCCTTTAATCAGCGGCGGGACATCAGGTTTGTCCGACGGGGTAATTTCGTCCCACTTGAGCGGATTGAGCGGCTTGACGCACCATTTTTCAGGCGCGAGGTATTTGGATTTCAGGGCATGATACAGACCCGCCGCATCGCTGCCGCCGTCGTGCATATCAATGCTGCCGCAGCCTATCATGAAGCGCAGGTTTTCGTCTTTCATGAATTTGACCAAACCCGACCACAAAAGCATGACCAAACCGCCGTTGCGGTAGTCGGGATGGGTGCAGGCGCGTCCGAGTTCGACGGTTTGCGGCAAGATGTCTTTCAAAGGGGACAGGTCAAATTCGTGTTCGCTATACCAGCCGCCGACTTTTTTGGCGGTTTCTTCGGTAATCAGGCGGTAGCAGCCGATGACTTCTCCGGTGGCGTCGTCGAATGCGAGGAGGTGGTGGCAATGTTCGTCGTAAGGATCGACATCGCGACCGTCGTCGCTTTCGATTTCCGCCCCCAGTTCTTGGGCGAATACCTGATAACGCAAGCGTTGTGCTGCTTCAATTTCCGCCTGCGTTTCCGCAAGGCGCACGCTCAGACCGATTTTGGGGCCGGTTTGGTTGAAACGGCTGGAGGACATTTGACTTCCTGTCGGATGAAAAGAGTTGATTATAGCGGATATGGCAGAGGATTTATATTTCTACCCCTTTGGATGCCTTCATTTGCCGGTTGGCTGCTCTTAAAAGTGTTGGCAAAAGATCGTCTGAAAACATTCCGTTTCGTCGGAGCCGTGTTTTTCAGACGACCTCGTTCTTGATAATTCCATATTTGTCCCAATTATGTCGAAGTTATTAATTTTCGACAGAACAAAATGAATCCCAAATACGCCCCGCTTTTCCAACCTTTCACACTAAACAACGGCGTAACCGTCAAAAACCGACTCGCCGTTGCGCCCATGACCCATTTCGGTTCGCACGCCGACGGTTTAATCAGCGACCAAGAGCGCATATTTCTCGGCAATCGTGCAGGTGATATAGGTCTCTTTATCTCCGCCGCCACTTTGGTTCAAGACGGCGGCAAGGCCTTTCGAGGACAGCCTGAAGCTACGGGCGAACACTGCCTCGACAGCCTGAAAGAAACCGCCCAAATCATTCAAAAACAAGGCGCGAAAGCGATTTTGCAAATCCATCACGGCGGCTCTAAAGCGATGGCGGAACTCAACCGCCGCGACAAAATCAGCGCATCTGCCAGCGAGGAAGAAGGTGCGCGTGAAGCGAGTGCCGCAGAAGTCGAAGAACTCATCGCCTCCTTCGCACAAGCTGCCGATTTGGCGATTCGCGCAGGCTTTGACGGCGTGGAAATCCACGGCGCGAACGGCTATTTAATCCAACAGTTTTACTCCGCCCAAAGCAACCGCCGCAGCGATCAATGGGGCGGCAGCTTGGAAAACAGAATGCGCTTTCCGCTCGCCGTCGTCGATGCCGTTGCCGCCGTCCGTGAAAAACACCAACGCAACGACTTCATCATCGGCTACCGTTTCTCGCCCGAAGAGGCAGGCGAAGACGGGCTGACCATGACCGAAACAGGCGCACTGATTGACGCGCTGGTGCAAAAGCCGCTGCAATACCTGCACGTTTCCTTGTGGGAATTTGATAAGAAAATCCGACGCGGCGGCGATACGGCGCAAACCCGTATGCAGTTCATCCACGACCGCATCAACGGCAAACTGCCCCTTATCGGCGTGGGCAACCTGTTTACCGCCGACGATATTCTGGCGGCGTTTGAAACCGGCTGGGCGGAATTTATCGCATTGGGCAAAACCGTCATGATCAATCCGCACATCGCCACACAGATCAGTGAAGGCCGCGAAGCCGAAATCGAAACGCAACTCGACCCGAAGCGCGCCGACCATTACGGCTTACCCGACATCCTGTGGGAATTTTCCGCCAGCGGTACGCAATCTTGGCTGCCGCCGGTAAAAGGTGCGGACTGGAAGCCGGTGGATGCTTGATTAAACAATTCAGCCGCCTACCCGCTTTTCGAGTAGGGTAGGGGATGAAATTACCGTTACAGCTAAAGAGGTCGTCTGAAAAACGTTTTCAGACGACC
>NZ_KV812087.1:20213-54245 GCF_001813335.1 Neisseria sp. HMSC055H02
GGTCGTCTGAAAAACGTTTTCAGACGACCTCTTTCTTGTCCGACAAAACGCTATGTTTTTCAGTTACAATACGCGCTTATTATAATGATCGACAGTTTGAAGAGACGCGATGAAAGAACATAAGGCCCGGAAACGCTTCGGGCAGAATTTTTTGCAGGATACGCGGATTATTGCCGATATTGTCAACGCCGTGCGTCCGCAGGCGGATGATGTGGTGATTGAAATCGGGCCGGGCTTGGCGGCGATTACCGAGCCTTTGGCGAAGAAGCTGAACTGTCTGCACGTTATCGAAATCGACCGCGACATCGTACGTCGTCTGAAAACGCTGCCGTTTGCGGATAAGCTCGTGATTCATGAAGGCGATGTATTGCAGTTTGATTTCAACAGCATCGCGGGCAAAAAGAAAATCGTCGGCAACCTGCCGTACAACATTTCCACGCCGCTTTTGTTCAAGCTGGCGGAAGTGGCGGACGATGTCGTCGATATGCACTTTATGCTGCAAAAAGAAGTGGTCGAACGTATGGTTGCCGCGCCGAAAAGCAACGACTATGGCCGCTTGGGCGTGATGCTGCAATATTTTTTCGATATGGAGCTGCTGATTGACGTGCCGCCCGAATCGTTCGACCCCGCGCCGAAAGTGGATTCGGCAGTGGTACGCATGATTCCGGTGAAGCACCGTATCGGCAATGCGGACGATTTCGAGCATTTTGCCAAACTGGTGAAACTCGCCTTCCACCAACGCCGTAAAACCATACGCAACAATTTGAAAGAACTTGCCAGTGATGATGATTTGCAGGCAGTCGGTATCAGCCCGCAAGACCGCGCCGAACATATCGCGCCGGAAAAATATGTGGAACTGAGCAATTATTTAGCTTGCAAGTAATTTAAAATTCTTTATAACTAAATTAAGAAAAGGAAAATCAATGAAAACGTCCCTTGTTGTATTATCTTTATTTGTTGTCAGTGCTTGTACTACTCATAAAACTATGGTTCCGATAAGTGGGAGCAAGGCTGATGGAATTGTGAAAATGGCTTATGACTATGCCTTGCTTGAATCCCCAATGATTAATAGGGAAGCATCACAAGAACAGGCTGTAAAACGATGTAATGCTTGGGGATATTCTGATGCGGAAGCATTTGGTACAAGTAGTAAACAATGTATAGAAAATAATGGATTTGGTTGTGAAAGATTTAGAGTGATAACTGAGTATCAATGTACGGGTAGTTACAATTATCCCACCCAACAAATTCCTTCACGAAACGTTTCCCAATCTTCTTATGCTGCCCAGCCGGGCCAGCAGATTATCATTAATATTCCTGCTTCTACTCAACAGGAAGTTACGTTACAGCCGATTAATCGACATTAAACTCAAACGATATGATTAAATTCAAAAATGTACACAAACATTTCAAAGACCTGCACGTTATTAACGACGTCAGTCTGGAAGTGGGGCAGGGTGAGGTCGTGGTGGTTTGCGGGCCTTCGGGCAGCGGCAAATCGACGCTCATCCGTACCGTCAACCAGCTTGAAAGCATTGAGAGCGGCGAGATTTGGGTGGACGGTATCAATGTTGCCGATCCGCAAACGGATTTGAACAAGGTGCGCGAAGAAGTCGGGTTTGTGTTCCAAGGCTTCAATCTGTATCCGCATCTGACCGTATTGGAAAACATCATCCTGTCGCCGATGAAGGTGAAAAAACAAAGCCGCGAACAGGCTGAGGAAAAGGCGATGGAGCTGTTGGAACGCGTGGGTTTGGCGCATAAAAAAGATGCATTCCCCAGCCAGCTTTCCGGCGGTCAGCAGCAGCGCGTGGCGATTGCGCGCGGGTTGGCGATGGAGCCGCGTGTGATGTTGTTTGACGAACCGACTTCCGCGCTCGATCCGGAAATGGTCGGCGAAGTGTTGAAAGTGATGCAGGATTTGGCGGAAAGCGGTATGACCATGATGTGTGTTACGCATGAAATGGGCTTTGCGCGCGAAGTGGCTGACCGCATTATTTTTGTGGATAAAGGGCAGATTTTGGAAAACGAAACGCCTGAAGAGTTTTTCACCAATCCGAAACACGAACGCGCCAAACAGTTCTTACAGCAAGTGATGACGCATTAACAGCTTGTCAAAAGGTCGTCTGAAAGACAGATTTGGGCTTTCAGACGACCTTTGGCGAATGCAACCGATAGATATAGACGGCAAAGAGGTCATTTCCGATTTTGCCGTTGCAAAGGAAAATCATGTATTTTTTTGTTGACCGTACCGCCGTCGTGCTTAAGCCGACCGCCCGCTTTTTGGAATGGCTGAAATCCGCCGATGAAAATATGCCCGACCTCACCATCGAGCAAATCCGTGCCAACTGCTCCGTATTCCTCGTGCCGCAGTTTGACGAGCCGGAAGCCGTAATTGCCTATTTTGACGAACGCTACCAACAGATTTTCGAGGCGGAGTTGGCAGGCTGGGACATCGATAAAAGCAAGTGGCCGCAAGACATGAGCCTGAAGGCGTTTTGGGAATTTTTCGATACCGAAATCCACGATATGGTTTTGGACATGGAAGAAGCGGAATTGAGCATTACGCCCGTGTTCGACAATATGATGTAGGGCGATGCGCGCTTTTCAGACGACCTTGAAGCCGTCCCGTTCTTTAAAAGCCTTGTCCGTTTTGTTGCATTTGTCCGCAGTTGCCGTGTGCCTGATATGGTTTTACGGTTGGATGATGTGGTTCGGGCTGGCGGCGTTGGCGGGCAGTTTTGTCCACGCTTGGCGCGTGGTGAATTTGCGGACGGCGGGTGCGGTAAAGAAAATCACCATTGACCGCCATGCGCGCGCTTCCGTATTTTGCGGAGACGGAGAAGGGCAGGGCGCGGTGTTGGACAGTGCGACCATGCTGACCCCTTACGCTTTGTTTTTGCAGTGGAACGCCGATGGCAAAACGATACGGCAATGCGTCACGCCCGATATGGCAGATAAAGAATCTTACCGTCGTCTGAAAGTTTGGGCGCGCTGGTGTCAGGCTCAGGATGACGCGAATCCGATTTAATCTCAGCAAGGCGGTTTCTCGTCTTGTCCTATACAAATTAAACCCAATATAAAAATAATCCACGCAAGCAGCAGTAACCGTCCAAATTATTCCGAAACGACGGTTTCAGACGACCTTTTGAAAAACGAAACACACATGAAAACATTACAAGACTGGCTCTCGCATTTGGAAACCGCCCACAGCGGCGGCTTAATCGATATGGGCTTGGAACGCACGGGCGAAGTGAAAAAACGCATGAAGCTCGAGCCGCAATGCCCCGTCGTCGTTGTTGCGGGAACAAACGGGAAAGGTTCGGTCTGCGCCTATCTGACGCAGATTTACAAACAGGCAGGCTTCAAAGTCGGTACGCTGACCAGCCCGCATTTATTGCGTTACAACGAACGCATCGCCGTCAACGCCGAACCGGTTTCAGACGACCTCATCACCGCTTCCTTCGAGCGCATCGAAGCGGCACGCGGCGAAATATCGCTGACTTATTTTGAATTCAATGCCTTGGCGGCGGTCGATATCTTCATTCGCGAACAAGTCGATGTAATGATATTGGAAGTCGGCTTGGGCGGACGTTTGGACGCGGTCAATGTGTTCGACTGCGATTGCGCGGTGGTCACCAGCGTGGATTTGGACCATCAGGCGTTTTTGGGCGATACGGTCGAACAGGTCGGTTTTGAAAAAGCAGGCGTGTTTCGTAGCGGCAAACCCGCAATCTGCGGGCAAAACCCCGCGCCCGAATCGTTGGTCGCACACGCTGAAGCCATAGGCGCGAAACTGCTGATGGTGCAGCGCGATTTCGATTTTTCTTCATTGGAAAATATCCAATGGAACTACCGCTTCCATCCGCAGCATTCAGACGACCCCGCGCGCAACCGCAATTCCCTGCCGTTCCCCGCATTGCGCGGCGCATACCAGCTTTCCAACGCCGCCTGCGCACTGACCGTGTTGGAATGTTTGAACGAAAAATTGCCGGTGGACATCGGCGCCATCAAGCGCGGTTTGCTGCTGGTTGAAAACCCCGGGCGCTTCCAAGTTCTGCCCGGCCGTCCGCTGACCGTTTTGGATGTCGGACACAACCCCCACGCCGCCCGCGCCTTACGCCGCAGCCTGATTAATTTGGCGTTTGCGCAAAAACGCACCGCCGTGTTCAGCATGCTGTCCGACAAAGACATAGACGGCGTGTTGGAAATCGTTAAAGACCAGTTTGACGAGTGGTATATCGCGCCTTTGGACGTGCCGCGCGGCATGACGGCGGAAGCCTTGCAGGCGAAACTGGAAGCACAAAATATCGAAAATATACAAACTTTTACCTCCGTTCACGAGGCGTACCGCGCCGCTTTGGCTAAGGCGGGCGAAAATGATAGAATCGTTGTTTTCGGCTCATTTCATACCGTTGCCGACGTGATGGCGGCGTTGTAAAAGGAAATCTCCATGTCTGACAATAAGCAAAATGAAGTTTTGACCGGTTACGAACAGCTCAAACGCCGCAACCGCCGCCGCTTGGTTATGGCATCGGGGTTGGTGGCGGCATCGACCGTTTTATTGGGCGTCGCCCTGTCAACCGGACCGGAAAACAAGCCAGAAGAAGAAAACGCCCAAACTACAACCATCCAACAGAATAATGCCAACGCAGAACCTGCCAACCTGGCGGATGCGACCGTGTTGGAGCCTTCTACCAAAGAAGATTTGGAAGCAGCGGCAGAAGCGGCTAAAAATGCCGATGCCGAAGTAGCGGACAAACCGCAGGAAACCGCCGCGCCGGAGCAAACTGCGCAAGCCGAGCCGCAACCTGATGCGCCGCCAGCCGCGCCCGAAGATGTAGGCCCGCCTTTGGTGCTGATTAACGATACGCTGTCAGACAGCGACATCAAAGGTTTGGAAGAGTCTGAGAAAATCCAAAAAGCCGAAGCCGCCAAACGCGAAGCAGCCGAGCGACGCGCGGAAGAGCGCCGCCGTAACCGTGAAGAGCAGCGTAAAGCGCAGCAGCTTCAAGCCCAAGAAGCAGCAGAACGCGAAGCCAATGCCGCAGCGCGTAAACGTGCGCTTCAAGCTGCCAAAGCCGAGAAGGCGGAACGTGCCGCCGCAGCCGAACGCAACAAATTGGCACAGTTGGAAAAAGCCGAGAAAGCCGTTGCCGAACGTAAGGCATTAAAAGCCAAAGAAGAAGCGGCGGCGAAACACAAAGCGGCAGCGGAAAAAGCCAAAGAAGCCGTCACAGCATCCGCATCCGAACCTAAAGAAAGAATTCGGGTAGATGCTTCCAAATACGAAAAAATTGAAACGGCCAGCAAAAAAGCTTCCGCAGTAAGGGAAGCCGAAGCGAAAGTTGCCAAAGCCAAAACCGAGCAGACGGCCAAGGCAGAGAAAACCGCTACTGCCGAAAGGTCGTCTGAAAAGGCAAAAACCAAAACCGCCGAAGTCAAATCAGGTAAAAAAGCCGCCATTCAGGCAGGTTATGCTGAAAAAGAACGCGCCTTGAGCCTGCAACGCAAAATGAAAGCAGCAGGTATCGACTCAACCATTACCGAAGTGATGACGGATAAAGGCAAGGTTTACCGTGTCAAATCAGGCGCATACAAAAACGCCTACGACGCCGAACGCGACTTGAACAAACTGCGCGTACACGGTATTGCCGGACAGGTCACCAATGAATGATATTCCGTTAGCCGACATACTCGCCTTCGGCGTAATTGCGGCGTGTATCGTGATGTCGATGATACGCGGCGTCATTGCCGAAGCGGGTTCGCTGTTTGCGTGGGTGATTTCCTTTTTGTTGGCTAAAACATTTGCCGTACCGTTTTCGGAAGTGGCGTTTAAATCGATTCAACCGCGCGCCTTGGGCGTTGCCATTTCGTTTGTCGTGATTTTCTTTTTGGCGCGTTTTTTACAGCAGTTTTTACGCACCATACTGACCAACACAGCGTCATCGATGGGCTTGGGAAGCGTCAACAGGGTATTGGGCGGCGTGTTCGGCGCAGCCAAAGGCGTGTTGCTGGTCACTTTGGCGGTCATGGTCTGCGCCCACACCGATTTGCCGGAAACGGAAGATTGGCAAAGCTCGTACAGCATTCCTTATTTTCAATCATTGTCTGAAGTCATCATGCCTTATCTGCCCGGTCAGAAGGAAAAGGCGGAAGATAAGGCGGAATCGTAAATCCACCGGTTTCAGACGACCCCGATTACATCAAAGGTCGTCTGAAACCGGTTTTTATTGGGATATATTGTTGTATAGAGAGTTAAGGTTAAACACCTGCACAGCTTTACTTTACTCTGGTTTGAAAAGAATAATTTTTTATTGAGTTATCAGGGTAATAAGTGAAATAGTTTTATACATTTTGCTGTCGGCAACCTCATTGCCTTGCTCTGATTTATTTTTTAGATCAAATTTCTGCGAAGATCCGTTATAAGAATTGCAAAATAAAAATCCCCACTGAAAAGTGGGGATTTTGTTTTGCAATTCTTTTGCTTAACCTTTACGGGCAGGCAATTTTTCTTTAATGCGGGCAGCTTTACCGGTCAGGCCGCGCAGGTAGTACAGTTTGGCGCGACGGACGTCACCGCGGCGTTTTACTTCGATTTTTTCTACGGTAGGGGAGTAGAGTTGGAAAGTACGCTCAACGCCTTCGCCGCTGGAAATTTTGCGGACGATGAAGTTGCTGTTCAAGCCGCGGTTACGACGGGCGATAACAACGCCTTCGTAAGCTTGCAGACGGCTGCGTGAACCCTCTACTACGCGTACGGAAACGACTACGGTGTCGCCCGGTGCGAATTCGGGGATTTCTTTGTTCAGGCGAGCGATTTCTTCTTGCTCTAATTGTTGAATCAGGTTCATTGTTTTTCCTAAATTATGATTGGATTTCCTGTTGCTCTTGCAAGATTTCTTTTAAGAGGCGGGATTCCTTTGGGATTAAACTGCGCTTTTCCAGCAGGTCTGGTCTGCGCTCCAGGGTGCGCCGCAGCGATTGTTTCAACCGCCATTCGGCTATCAAGCCATGATTGCCCGAACGCAATACGTCAGGGACGGTCATGCCTTGGAATTCTAAAGGTTTGGTGTAATGGGGGCAGTCTAATAGGTCGTCTGAAAACGAATCCTGTTCGGCTGACTGTATGTCGCCCAATACGCCAGGTATCAGTCTGAGTACGGCATCCATCAGCATCATGGCGGGTAGCTCTCCGCCGGAAACGACAAAGTCGCCTATGCTGATTTCTTCATCTACGCTGCTTTGCAGCAGGCGTTCGTCAATTCCTTCGTATCGTCCGCAAAGCAGTATGAGATGCGGGGATTTTGCAAGCTCTACGGCTTTTTTGTGGGTCAGCGGTTGACCTTGCGGACTAAGGTAGATGACTTTTGCAGGCGCTGAAGATGTTTGTTTGGCTTCTTCTATCGCTGCTTGCAGCGGCGGCGCCATCATAATCATTCCCGGACCTCCGCCAAAGGGGCGGTCGTCAATATAGCCGAGTTTGTTGTCGGCGAATTTGCGGGGATTGATGGCTTGGAATTGCCAAAGGTTTTGTTTTTTTGCGCGACCGGTTACGCCGTATTCGGTAATGCTGTCGAACATTTCGGGGAAGATGGTGATGGCTTGAATCAACATCAGTAGTCTAAGCCCCAGTCGGCGGTAATGGTTGTGCCTTCGGTATCGACGGTTTCGATGTAGTTGGATACGAACGGGATCAGAATTTGACCATGTTCGCCATTAATCATCAAAACATCGTTGGCGCCGGTTTCCATCAGGTTTGTGACTTTGCCAAGCACGATATTGTCTTTGTTGACAACGGTCATGCCGACTAAATCTGCCCAATAATATTCGTCTTCCTCGGTGGGGGCGAATTCTTCTCGGGGGATTTCGATGGTATAGCCGCGCAGGGCAAAAGCTTGATCGCGATCGTCTATGCCTTCGAATTTGACCTGAAGCTCTCCGCTGACGATTTTGCCGGCTTCGAGTGTTACGTTCAGGGTTTTACCGTCTTTGCTTAACTGCCACTCAGGGTAGTCCAGGAGGCTGTCGGCGTATTCTGTATTGGCGGCTATTTTGAGCCAGCCTTTGATGCCGAATACGCCTTTGATGTAGCCCATGGCTACCCGTTGTCGAGTGTCGGTCATAGCAAGATTAGCCGGTGATTAAGCAGCAGCTTTTTGTTCTTTGATCAGTTTTGCAACTGCGTCGCTGACTTGTGCGCCTTGGGCGATCCAGTGGTTCAGGCGGTCGGCTTGGAGGCGTACGCGCTCTTGTTTTTCATTGGCGACAGGGTTGTAGAAGCCAACGCGCTCGATGAAGCGGCCGTCGCGGCGGTTGTGGGAGTCGGCAACGACTACGTGGAAGAAGGGACGGTGTTTAGAACCACCGCGAGCCAAACGGATAACTACCATTTTGAGTCCTTTTGAGAAAATCGGATAGATAAGAAACCGCTAATTTTAGGATATTTTGCGTTGTTCATGCAAGTTTTTATTTGTTTTTGTTGCTGTTTTGCGGAGTGGTCAGGTTGAGGCGTGCTTGGCACAAAGTGTTGTCTTCTTCTGAAGGGGTGATGGTAAAGCCTGATTTTTCAGCAAGTTTAAGCATAGGGGTGTTGGATTTGAGTATTTGGGCACTCATGACGCGGTAGCCTTGTTGTGTTGCCGATTGGATAATCAGCTTCATCATTTCTGCTGCTAACCCTTTGCCGCGCACGTTTTCAGCAAGCGTGATGCCGAATTCGCATTCGTTGCGGTTGATGCGGCTGAAGCGGCTGACGGCGACGATGAGGTCGTCTGAATTGCGTGCCGTCCATGCGGCTTCGCTGTGGTAGTCGAGTTTGCTGAAGCGCGCGAGGGTGGGGATGGGCAATTCGTTGGTGTGGGTCATGAAGCGGGTGTAGCGCGCTTGCGGAGACAGGCTGCGGACGAATTGTTGCTTGGCTTCCGCGTCTTCGGGGGTGAAGGGGCGGATGGTTACGGTTTCGCCGTTTTTGAGGGTAAGCGTGGCAGGATGCTCGGTCGGGTAGGGGGCAAGCACGTTTTGGATGAGGGCTTCGCTTTCGGTTTTTGCGCCCAAAAGTTCGGCGGCGGCTTCGCCGGTGTTGCGGAGGAACTCGGCGGCAGTCGGATTTTTGCTGCGCAGGTATTCCGCTGCGGTCTGTACTTTGGCGGCGGCTTGTTCGAGCTTGAGGGTGGCTATATTGGTTGGTTTATTTTTGGGGGAAGGACGTTCGTCAGCATGTAAGACAAAGTCGCTGCTGTATTGGTCGCCGTTGAGGTTGAGCAGGATTTCGCCGATGTATTGCTGCCGTTGGCTGAGTGTGTTTAGGGTGTGTAGGAGCTGGTTGAGGGTGTGTGTATTGTCGAGTTGGACGAAACGGGCGATGTGTTCGCTGTCTAGCGTAGAGAACGGCGGGAGCGCGGCGGTGGGTTTGCCTTGATGGCATACGGCCAGAATGTCGCCATAGACGGTATGGCGTTGAAAACGGAATTGCACGGCGTTATGCACGGTGTGCCGATAGGCAGGCAGGCACAGGGCTTCGGCAAGCAGGGGCAGGTCTTTTGAGGCGAGGGCTTTGGTAATGTTTCTTGCTTGCGGGGTTTTCAGACGACCTTTTTTAGGCGTGGCGATGCGTCGCTGCTCTTTTTGCAGTTGGTCGGCAATGTTGCGGAACGATACGGCTTGCAGGGCTTGTTCGGGACGGTCGAAATGCAGGAGGTCGTCTGAAAAGCGGCTGCTGACAAGCAGGGGTTTGGCAGTTTGTTTCGCCAGCATGCTCAGGGTGCGGGTCAGATTTTTTTCGTCGGGACTGTCGGTCGGGGCAACGATGGCGAGCAGGGCTTCGGTATGATGGGTATTTTGAAGGTGTTGGCTGGCGATGCTGTGGTAATGGGCGGGCGTGGGTGTGCTGCCGATGTAGCCTTGGCGGATGTGCGGCTGCTTGGTGGGGAATTGGAGTTTTAGGTTTTGGGGGGCACAGGTTTCCAGCCACTCGGCAGGGGTGTCGGACAGGATGTCGATGCTGTTCAGAGGGGGGAGGTCGGACAAACGCGCGTGCAGGGCGGCTTCGAGTTCGCTGCTGCTGAATGTGGCGAGGAAGTTGCAATGGCGCGCGAGGCAGCGTAACACGGCTTTTTCGGTGTCGTCCGAACGGTGGGTAACGTGGAGGATGAGCGGGGTGTGGCGGGTGAAATGGCGGATGGCGCTGAACAGGTTGCGCTGGTTTTCGGCCGGGTTGTGTTCAATAACGGCAACTTTGGTGTGGCGGTTGTGGCCGAAACGGTTGAGCCAGTCGGCAGAGGTGGTGGGGCTGAGCGGATAGTTGAGGCTGATGTGGCGTGAAATGCCCTGTCCCATTTTTTGCAACATGAGGTTGATTTCACTGCTGACGGAGGCGTGTCCGGTCAAAAGGGCGGTGTAGCCTGCCGGATGGTCGGGTTGGGAACTGATGTTGAGGCTTTGCGATGGAAGCTGCACGCCGGAGGGGCTGCACACGCTGATGTTGAGTTCGTCGCCGTGGTGTTTTTTGATGGCGGCTTCGGCGGTGTGCCATTCGTCGTCGGACAGGCTTTCCCAGTCTTGGATGAGGATGATGTGGCCGAACTGTTTTTTGCGGCAGGATTTGAACAGGGCGTCGTAGCTGTCAGGCGGCGTTACGGCGATGACGAGGTCGGCGCTGCCGGGGATTTTGTTGAGGTTGGTGTAGGAGGTGAGTCCCGCAACCGTGCGGTGGCGGAGGTTGACGGGTGTAATTTGACCTTGAAACGGTGCGCTCAGGAGGTTGCTCAGGATGCGTTCGCCCAAGCTGTATGGGCGTTCGCTCGCGCCCACGAGAATGATGTGGTTGGGCATGAAGAAGTAGCCGGACATGGATTGGGCGGACATGGTGCCTCCTTTTCGGTGTGTGGACGCTGCGTTTCAGACGACCTTTCGGGCGGTTTGGGTTGGAAGAGGTGTGTGATGAGTGAACGGGATTGGGCGTTCGTTGTTGGTTTTGTTATCAATGGATAGTCTGTTTCGCTGCTCTTTATGGCGGAATATGCGGACTTTAAATGATTTAATTATTCACTTGCATTATATATGACAAATGGCATAAAAGGTCGTCTGAAAGGCGGGAACGTAAGGGTTTGTTCTTTTCAGACGACCTTTTGTAGGCTTGGGGTGTGGCAATTTTTTTATAGTGGATTAACTTTAAACCAGTACGGCGTTGCCTCGCCCTTAGCTCAAAGAGAACGATTCTCTAAGGTGCTGAAGCACCAAGTGAATCGGTTCCGTACTATCTGTACTGTCTGCGGCTTCGTCGCCTTGTCCTGATTTAAATTTAATCCACTATACAAACCCCGATGGGCAACATTCATGGTCAAGAGTTTTTAGGATGCGGTTTTTCCGTTTTGCCGTTCACTTTCTTTTTGGGCAGGATAAAGTGTATTTTCAAACCATTCGGCTTGATGTTTTCAGCCATGATTTTGCCGTTGTGCTGCTCCATGATGTGTTGGGTCAGGGCAAGGCCTAAGCCGGTACCGGGTTTGCTGGCGCTGGAGTCGGCACGGTAAAAGGCGGTGAAAATATGCGGCAGTTGCATTTCGTCCACGCCGGGACCGTTGTCGGTAACGTCCACAATCCAATGCTTGCTGTCTTGTCTGATATTGACTCGGATGGTGCTGCCTTCGGGGCTGTAATTGATGGCGTTGCGGATAACGTTGTCAAACGCGCGGTACAAATAGCCTTCGTTGGCGCAGACCGTGGCATTTTCGGGGATTCTGGGTTCGACTGAAAGGGTAACGGTTTGTTTGTTCTGCTGGGCGATGCTTTGGTTGTCTTCCACGATGTTTTTCAGGAAGGGGACGAGCTTCAGGCTTTCTTTTTCCAGCGGGATGTTGGATGTTTCCAGTCGTGAAAGCGTCAGCAATTCGCCGACCAAGGTATCCATGCGGGTCAATTCGCCTTCCAGCCTTTTCAGGTATTGTTCCTGCTTTTGCGGCTGCGCCTGAATCAGTCCGACGATTGCCTGCATGCGCGCCAAAGGCGAGCGCATTTCGTGGGAGACGTGGTGCAGCAGGTGGCGTTCTTTGGCAACGAGTTTTTCCAGTTTTTCCGCCATTTTGTCGAACTGGATGGCAAGGTGGGACAATTCGTCGTCGCGGTCGTCCACTTGCTGCGAAATACGGGTTTCAAGTTCGCCGTTTGCCACCCTGTCCATACCGCTGCCCAAGATTTTGATGGGCTTGGTAATGTTGCTGGCGAGGATATACGCCATCAGCAGACCGACGACGATGATGAAGGAGAGGATGATAAATTCGTGCCAAATCGGGGCGAGCGGCAGGCCCGGGATAAAGAGCGGGCTGGGCAGGCGTTGCGCCTGATGGCTGTCCCAACCTTTGATAAAGAAGAGGTATTCTTCGCCGAAACGGTCGTATTCGATGTGCGCCAAATCAGAATTGGGATTATTGATGGCAAACACACGGGCGCGTTCGATGGTGTGTCCGTCGATATTGCGGTCGAGGATGTCTTTTTTCTCGTCGCCCAAAATGACGTAAACGGAATTGGAGACGGGGCTGTCTTCCCATTCCGCCAAAATTTCGCGCGCACCGCTGTCACCGCGCGCCCTAAAGGCGGAGAGGATGCTGTTCATCAAAGTGGTTTCGATGGTGCGGCGTTGGTTGAATTGGTTTTCGGCAAGGGTGTTTTGCACCAGCCAAAAAGAAAAACTCGCCACAAAGATTGCGCAGACGATGACTGCGCAAAATGTGGCGAAGATGCGTTGAAACAGTTTCATTGATCTGTTTTATCTTTAGTTTTTAACAAACAGGTAGCCCAAGCCCCGTACGGTCTGAATCAGCGAGGCATCGCCCAGTTTGTGGCGGATGCTGGAGATATGGACGTCGATGCTGCGGTCGAATTTTGCCAGTTTGCGGTCAAGCGCTTCGATGGACAAAGTTTCTTTGCTGACGACTTGTCCGGCATGGCGCATCAGGACTTCGAGCAGGTTGAACTCGGTGCTGGTCAGCTCAAGCGGAGTGTCTTTGATGGTCGCCTGACGTTTGGCAGGGTACAGGACAACATCGCTGACGGAAATGCTGTTTGGTGCGTTGTTGGGCTCGCCGCTTTGTTGCGCACGGCGCAGGATGGCGTTGATGCGTGCCAACAGTTCGCGCGGGGTGCAAGGTTTCGGAACATAGTCGTCCGCACCCATTTCCAATCCGATGATGCGGTCGATGTCGTCGCCTTTGGCGGTCAGCATGATGATGGGAACGGTGCTTTGGGAGCGGACGTTTTTCAATACGTCCAAGCCGTTCATTTTCGGCATCATGGAGTCTAATACGACGACATCGTACTGGCCGGTCAGGATTTCGTGTACACCGGCTTCACCGTCCGGAACGCTGTGGACATTCAATCCTTCGGCGGTAAGGTATTCGGTAAGCAATTCAGTCAGCAAAGCGTCGTCATCTACGAGTAATACGCGACTCATGGGATTTCCTTTTCGTGATTGTATGCGCTGCGCAAACCCGAAATAAACGGGTGCGGCGGATAGTGATGGCTAATCTTAACACGCATTTTGAGTTTTTTGATAGCTTGTTTTCCTATGCTTTTGCGCTTTTTTGCATTGCAGGGACGCTGTCTTTACATTTTCAGACGACCCCTGTACCAAATCCCCAAAATATACGCCAGATACGCGCCAAACGGGCGGCAAAATGATGCCGGTAAAGGCTGCGTTCGAGAAAGAACGGAGGGATTCTATAGTGGATTAACTTTAAACCAGTACGGCGTTGCCTCGCCCTTAGCTCAAAGAGAACGATTCTCTAAGGTGCTGAAGCACCAAGTGAATCGGTTCCGTACTATCTGTACTGTCTGCGGCTTCGTCGCCTTGTCCTGATTTAAAGTTAATCCACTATAAAACAGGTCGTCTGAAAACGTATTCAGGCTTTCAGACGACCTGTTTGATGTTAAAATGATTGTTTATATTGATGAATGAATCACAAAGGGGCTTGTCGATATGTCCTTATCCATTGACGAACAGCTTTTGCCGCACCGCAATGCCATCGATGAAATCGATGCCGAGATTTTGCGCCTGTTGAACGAGCGCGCAGGTCATGCACACGCTATCGGCGAATTGAAAGGAACGGGTGCGGTGTACCGTCCCGAGCGCGAAGTGGCAGTATTGAGGCGGATTCAGAGTTTGAACCAAGGTCCGCTGCCTGACGAGTCCATCGCAAGACTGTTTCGCGAAGTGATGAGCGAATGCTTGGCGTTGGAGCGTCCGCTGACGATTGCCTACCTCGGTCCGCAGGGAACGTTTACCCAGCAGGCAGCCATCAAACATTTCGGCCATGCCGCCCATACCGCCGCATTTCAAACCATAGACCAGTGTTTCCGACAAGTTGAAACGCGGCAGGCAGATTATTTGGTCGCGCCGGTTGAAAACTCGACCGAAGGCTCGGTTGGCCGTACCTTAGACTTATTGGCAGTAACCGCATTGAAAGCCTGCGGCGAAGTCATTGTCCGCATCCATCACAACCTCTTGCGTAAAGGTACGCACGAATTGGGCGGCATCACAAAAGTCTTCGCCCACGCCCAAGCGCTGGCGCAATGCAACGACTGGCTCGGACGCAACCTGCCCAACGCCGAACGCATCGCCGTTTCCAGCAACGGAGAAGCGGCAAGGCTGGTGGCAGAATCAGACGACCCCAGTATCGCCGCCATCGCAGGGCGTACCGCGGCCGATATTTATCATTTGAACTATGTCGCCGAATGCATCGAAGACGAGCCGAATAACACCACGCGCTTCTTGGTCATGGGGCATCAAGATACAGGCAGCAGCGGCAACGACAAAACCTCGCTGGCAGTCTCCGCGCCCAACCGCGCCGGTGCTGTCGCTTCGTTGTTGCAGCCGTTTACCGAATCAGGCATTTCCATGACCAAGTTCGAAAGCCGCCCGAGCAAATCCGCGCTGTGGGAATACCTGTTCTTCATCGACATCGAAGGACATCAAAACGACGAAAAAGTCCAAAACGCCCTGCGGCTCTTGAGCGAACGCGCTTCGTTTGTCAAAGTCATCGGCTCTTATCCGGCAGCCGTTTTGTGATGTAGCGGGAATGAAGCAGGTCGTCTGAAACTCTCAGACGACCTTCTTTATATCAAACCTGAGACCATTATTTGTCCACAACGATTTTGGCTGCCTGTTCGTCAGGCGAGGGTTCGTATTGTGTGGATTCGTCTCCGTAATACAGCACGCCTAGTTTGATGGGGATGCGGCCTTGCGATTTGCGGTGGGCGTTGGAGTCGCGCAGGGAGTAGGCGCAGCCGCAGTATTCTTGTTGGTAGAAGTGTTCGCGTTTGCTGATTTCGATCATGCGCGCGCTGCCGCCGCCTTTGCGCCAGTTGAAATCCCAATACACGACGTCGTCGTAAGGTGCGGCGGCGCGGTGGCCGCAGTCGTTGATTTGCGCCATGTTTTTCCAGCGGGAAATGCCCAGCGAGCTGGTGAAGACGGGGAAGCCGTTTTCGTGGGCGTATTGGGCGGCTTTTTCGAAACGCATGTCGAAACACATGGTGCAGCGGATGCCGCGTTCGGGTTCGAATTCCATGCCTTTGGCTTTGGCGAACCATTCTTTGCGGTCGTTTTCGTAGTCGTCGTCTTTGTCGATGAAGGGGATGCCGAATTTGTCGGCGAAGCGCATGTTTTCTTCTTTGCGCAGCATGTATTCTTTGAGCGGGTGGATGTTGGGGTTGTAGAAGTAGATGGTGTAGTCGATGCCGCTGGCGAGCATGGCTTCCATCACTTCGCCGCTGCACGGGGCGCAGCAGGAATGCAGCAGGACTTTTTTATGGCCGCCGGGCGGGACGAGGACGGGGCGGTTGATGTCGGTAACGATGGGGCTGGTTTTATCGTTCATGATTGGGGTGTTCCGTTTCGGTGTTTCAGACGACCTTTGGGTTTTATGGGTCGTCTGAAATGTCGTTATGGGATGGGTTTGTTTTGTTTTTGGGCTGCTTTGCCGTCTTTGGGATCGGGTGGCGGCGGCTCGGCGAAGATGCTTTCGGGGTTGGGGTGTGCGGCAAATTCGTGCAGCAGTTTTTGGTAGTCTTGGGACTGTTTCATCAGCTCCGCCGCTGCGGTCCGCAGGTTGTCCACGTCTTCGGGCGGGAGGTGGAAGCTGGTGGGGATGTTCAACACTTTGTCGCGCAACGCGGAGGGCGGCAGGTCTTTGAGGTTGAGGCTGACAAAGGAGAAGCTGATTCCGTCGCCGCTTTGTCGGTTGGCTTCGTTGCGTTGATCGACAAAGACGCGGAAGCGGCGCAGGGATTCTTGGGTGTATTGGTCGATGGGAATACTGACAATGGCGGTAACGACGTCGCGGAATCTCGGCACAGCGGCGGTTTTGTCCATATTGCTGCTGATTTGGTTTTGGGCATTGACGCTGATGACGACGATGTGTCGCAGGTTGCGGCTGCGGATTTGTTGTTCCAACACTTTGTCGGGATACATTTCGGTCATGTCCAAGAGGCTGCGCATGCCGAGATTGTCGGTCAGCCCGCCGTCTATCAGGTGGATGTAAGGGCGGGTTTTGCTGTCGCTGTATTTGTTGAACCTGTCTTTAAACTCTTGATAGGTGGCGTTTTGCTGCTTTTGGGACTCGAGGCCGGTCATTTGCAGCTGCGGCGGCAGGGTGTAGCCGCAGTTGCCGCCGTTGTTGTTGAGGGTAATCGGGGCGAAGATCATGGGCACTGCGCTGGAGGCGGCAACGGCGCGGGCCAGGCGCAATCTGACCAAGTCGATACACATGGGGTCGAAATATTCTTGCGTGAAGTTCAGGCGTTCGCCCGCGCCCATGTCGGTGGCGGAAATGATGGCGAACGGGCCTTTGCCGTGCATTTCCAAATCGCGGAAGGTGGCTTTGCCGAAAAGGTGGTTTTCAAACTGCTCCTGCAAGAGGTCGCCGCGTCCGTATTCGGGCGAGGCGAGGCGGGGCAGGTTGGACATGGAGAAGGCTTGTTTGACGACTTGGCGTTGGAAGTTTTGGTGAAGGAAACGCTTGTAAAACATGGGGATGGTTTCTTCGCCTTTGAGCGCGAAGTAGGCGGCGAGGACGGAGCCGCCGGATACGCCGACCACCAAATCGACATTGGACATCAGCGACTTGCTTTTGCCGCCGATGGTAACTTTTTGCTGCTGAAGCTGTTCCAACACGCCGTAGCCCAACGCCGCCGCGCGCGTCCCGCCGCCGGAGAGCATCAGGATGATGAAGGTGTCGTCTTCTTCGCGCCGAAACTGGCTGGTTTCAAAACGATAGCCTTGGTTCATGTCAATTTTATTGATGGTGGCGACAGGCTGATACTTGACCAGCGAGCAGGCAGACAGCGCGGCAAAGGTAAAGGAGGTCAGGATGGTTTTGAACGGGCGTTTCGGCATGGAAGTTTGGCTGTGAACAAAAGAGCTTGATTATAATGGATTAAATCGGTTTTCGATACCGTGCGGCAGGTTAAGGCGATGCCGCAGCGTAGATTGGAAGGTTTTCAGACGACCTTGGTTCATTCCGCAATCGGACAGGTCGTCTGAAAAATAAAATCAGGTTTAAGGCTTGTCCGCCTTGTCTCCGATTTTGCCTTCTTTGCCCTGAAGCAGGTTTTGAATATTGCTTTTATGGCGGTACAACACCAGCACGGCGATGACAACGGTCGCCCAAGCCCAAGAAGGGTAGGGCATCAGCCAGAAGGCGACGAGCGGCGCGGCTACGGTGGCGGCGAGCGCGGCAAGCGAGGACACTTTAAAGCCGAACGCCATCACCAGCCAAATTGCCGCGCAAACCAAAGCCGTTGCAGGAGAAAGCGCCAGCAGTACGCCCAACGCAGTTGCCACGCCCTTGCCGCCTTTAAAGCCGAAAAACAGCGGCCACATATGTCCGACCAACGCGGCGACGGCAACCGCTGCTATGGTGATGTCCGACAGATTCAAAGCATCTTGCAGACAGCGTGCCAAAACCACCGCCACCAAACCTTTGAGCGCGTCGCCCAGCAAAGTCAGCGCCGCCGCTTTTTTCTTGCCGCTGCGCAAAACATTGGTCGCGCCGGGGTTGCCCGAGCCGTAAGTGCGCGGATCGTCCATGCCGTAATATTTGGAAACAATGACGGCAAACGACAGCGAACCGATTAAATAAGCCGCGATAACGGCGGATACATTGAACATTTCAGATGCTTTACTTAAAATGGGATGCTCATTTTATCAAAAAAACAGGCAGGCAAATGGACAAAATCTTTTTACGCGGCATGAAGGCGGACACCTTAATCGGCGTGTACGACTGGGAACGCGAATGCCCCCAAACCCTAATTTTGGACTTGGACATCGGCATCCCCGAACAAAGCGGTCAAGACGACCACATCGGTAATACCGTCCACTACGGCGAAGTCTGCGAAGCCGTCAGGGCAAGCCTTGCCGAACAAAGCTTCCTCTTGCTCGAATCATTGGCGGAACACATCGCCAAACTCATCCTCGACAATTTCGGCGCGTTGAGTGTGCGCGTCAAAATCATCAAGCCCGGCATCCTGCCCGATGTCAAAGAAGTCGGCATTGAAATCGAACGCAGCAAGGTTTAAAGCAGCACAAACGGCTTAGAGAAACCTGCTTCGCTTCTTTCAGACGAGCCTTTTCATGACTCAAGAGGTCGTCTGAAAACGAAGCTTCAACGAAGTTAAAACCCATTCCCGATTTTCAGACGACCCCGTATCAAACTTAATAAAGAGAACACGCAAATGGATTTGAAAGAAACCAAACTCAGCAGCGAGCCGATTTACCAAGGCTCATTTGTTACCATTAACCGCGACAAAGTCCGCCTGCCCAACGGCAACGAAAGCCAGCGCATCGTCATCCGCCATCCCGGAGCGGCCTGTGTTTTGGCGGTTACTGAAGAGGGTAAAGCCGTACTCGTGCGCCAATGGCGTTACGCCGCAGACGCTGCCACGCTCGAGCTGCCCGCCGGCAAACTCGATGCAGGCGAAGACCCCGCTGAATGCGCCCTGCGCGAGCTGGCGGAAGAAACCCCGTACACCGCCGACCGCGTCAAACTCATCAGCAGCTTCTACACCGCCATCGGCTTCTGCGACGAAAAAATGTATTTCTACCAAGCAGAAGGCGTGCGCCTCGGCAGCACTCTGAGCAACGACGAAGACGAAATCACCGAAACCGTCCTGATGAGCAAGGAAGAAGCCCGCACCGCTTTGGCACACAACGAAATCAAAGACGGCAAAACCCTAATCGGCCTGCAATATTGGCTGATGCAGGATTGATGTGAAAAGAAGGTAAAAAGGTCGTCTGAAAGAATGTTTTCAGACGACCTTTTTGTTTAAAGTACCACTTATTTGGTGAAGTTTTTCAGTATGGCGGAGGCGATGTCGTCCAAGCCGAAACCGTCGGCTTCCTGCGCCGAGCCGTTGGGGGTGGCTTTATCAACGAGGTTGGGCAGGACTTGAGCCAGCAGGTCGCCCGCCTGGTTGGCATCAATGCCGAACTTTTTCGCCACTTGGCTGATGGTGTCGCTGCCCAGCGCGTTTTGCAAATCGCTGCCGGATATGGGCGCGTTGTCTTGTTGGTTGGAAACCCAGCTGTTCAATACGTCGCCCAATCCGCCTTGTTGCAACTGGTTGATCAGACTGCCCACGCCGCCTTGCTGACGTACCAAATCCATCGCCATATCGGTCAGAGAGTTTTGTGCGCCGCTACCGTCTTTACCGCCCAGTGCTTGTGCTGCCGTGTTCAGCAGGCTGTCTATTAATGCCATGATGTTTCCTTTGTGTGAAGTGTAAAATGCCGAGTGTAACAAAATTCCGTCATTTAATTCGCGGTTTAACTCAATTAAACCCGGCTTAGGGAGAATTGACGCGAAAACAAAAAAGGTCGTCTGAAAGCCTGTGTTGCACTTGAAATCCGAATCCAAGGCCCCTTTATTTCAAGCCGAGGCAGGAAGGTTTCCGCTATTCCCCGTCTTGGAAAATCACGTCGTTTTCAAACCGCGCCATATTGTGCAGCCCGTCGGTCAGGGCGATGCCTTTCAGTTCGTGGCGGCGAACCAAGTCCAACGCTGCTTCCTTGCCGGAAACGGGATGGCAGCCAGCAGGACCCATGTGTTGGAAACGGTCGGTGTAAAAGAGGTATAAATAACCTTCCCGCGCGTAAAGTCCGCCGTCTTTGCGGTTTATCCCGAAAAAAAGCGGCTGCTCCGCCAATTGGTTCCAAACAATATATTTCACGGATTTCGCCAAATCCGCCGAATATTTTTCCACCAACCCGATTAGCAACACATTCTCCTGTGGCGTGTTGCCGGCAAAAAAGTCCAGCAATTCGTCATCTTCGACATTCGTAAACTGCTTGAACAATTCCTCCGCCCGCGCGGGTGTGACTTTATAGGGATTGGAAAAACCGACGATGGCTATCGGATGAAATTGCAGCGGCAGCTTGGCATCGCTACCGATGGACAAAGCATCCATCTTCTCTCTGGAAGCCGCCATGCCGTCCGCGCCGTTCACACGCATCAACCAAGAAAGTGCGCATTCGAAATGCTCGCCGTCCTGTCCTCGGTATTCCATCAGTTGAATGCCCAGCGAGTGCGCGATACGCAGAACATTACTCAAATTATTGAACTGGTCCGCCTTATCCAAAGCACCGACCAAAGCGATGCCGTTTAAAGCGCCGTCCTGCTCGTCTGAAAAAGCCCGCGCCGCCTCATAGTTTTCAAATACATATAAAACCGTCCGCCCGTCTTTCAGACGACCTATATACGGGATACTCGTCCCTTCCGACACATCCGCCTGCATGGCAGACAGCGGCACATACACTTTATCTTTCGCATAAATCGCCCGCGCCGCGCCCTCGCTTTTTTCCTGCGCGGAAAGTCTGCGCGGCTCTTGTACCGTTTCGCCGGACGGCTTGTTCCCAAAAATTTTCGACAAAATACTCATTCGGTTTTCCTTAATGTATTGGTATGCGCCCGCTTGAATGCTTTTCTGCACAACAGAACGGCGGCAAACCGGGCGTGCAGGATTTTATCACAGCCTTTTTCAGACGACTTGCATTACCCCTAAGATACCGTCCATAATAGCTTTATGCTTTAAGCTAGGAAAAACAATGACTCTCTGAACCTCTACGTTATCCCTACTCACACTGCTCACCCTCTTCCCGACGCTTGCCGCCGCGAACGACGAACCGCCCGCTGACGGCGACACTTGGGTGGACCACCGCCACGAAGTCGTTTCCAAACGCTTGGACAAATGGTCCAACCGCATCGACGACTGGTTTGGCGAACCCGATCCCGACCACCCTGCCGACGCCAACCTGCGCGTCATGCTCGATACCGAATGGAACCCTGACGACAAATTTACCGTGACGCCCCGCGTACGGGGTCGTCTGAAACTGCCGACCTTGGAGAAAAAAGTCCATGTGATTTTCGGTGACGACTCTTTGGACGACGAGCTGAAACACGAGGCCAATGCCTACCGCAACCGTACCAATACCAACGGCAGGATATTCGACGCATCCCAAAGCCGCGACAACAACGCCTCTCTTGCCGTGCGCTGGTCTGAAGTATTCGCCAAACAGCGCACCGATACCGACTTCGATATCGGTATCCGCTCCGGCAGCGACCTGTTCGCCCGCGCCAAAAGCTCGAGCAATTGGCAACTGACCGACCACATCGACACCCGCTTGGAACAAATCTACCGTTACGGCATCAAGAGCAAACACCATGTCCGTACCAACTGGGAAACGCGCTACATCCCCAGCGAAAGAAGCTTTATCGCCAATCAGGCACACCTGCAATACGAACACGATAAAACCGAAGACTGGACATGGGGCAACAGCCTCTTCCGCCAACACAACCTCGGCAAACACCGCCACGTCAACTACGGCGTGTACACCGGCGGCAATATTGAAAAACGCAAAGCCGCCCTCAATACCTACGGTCCGTTTACCACTTACCGCCAACCGATTTGGCGCAACTGGCTGTTCACCCAAACCGAAGTCAACTACTACAACAACCGCAAGGAAAACCAAAAACACCGCGTCGGCGCGCTGTTAAGGATTGAAGCCTTGTTCTGATGCAAAAAGGTCGTCTGAAAGCCTGTTGCCGGATTCCAATCCCGCCAACTCCACTTTCAGACGACCTTTTTCAAACTATCTCAAACAAATTATTCTTCCGAACCTTCTTCCCTGCCGTTGAAATACTCCGCCGCACCGCCATCGAAAAAGCCCTGCAAAATCGCTTGCGCCGCCACTTGGTCAAGTACCGCCTTCTGTTTGCGCCCGAATACCTGCGCTTCGGCAAGCAGGCTTTCCGCATATAGCGAGGACATCCGTTCGTCCACCCAATATATGGGCAGGTTGAAACGCCCGTGCAGGCGGCGGCCGAATTTGCGGCTGAGGCGGGTCAACTCGTGTTCCGTACCGTCGGCGTGGGTCGGCAATCCGACGACCAAATGCTTGGGCTGCCATTCCCGTATCAGCTTGGCAATGGCGTTGAATTTCTCGTCGTTGCTGTTGCCGGTCACAGTCGCCAAAGGATGCGACAAGCCAAGTTCCGCATCGCCCTGCGCCACGCCGATACGCGCCTCACCGAAATCAAACGCCAAAACCGTCCCTACCGGTGCTTTATGCATGACCGGCTCCACAGACAAGCGCATCGGGTTGGATGCCCAGCTTGGCGAATGCAGCGACGTAGCGGTGTTCGTAAGGCATATCGAACAAAATATGCTCGTCCGCCTTCACCGTCAGCCAGACATTGTCCGCCAGCTCGCGTTCAAGCTGCCCTTTGCTCCAGCTCGAATAGCCTATGCTGATTAAAATTTTGTCCACCGCGCCATCACGCGATAAGTTTTCAATCACATCGCGCGAAGACGTCAGCGCAATGTCGTCTGAAACAATCATACTGTTTTGCCAGTTGCCCACGGGCGTATGCACGACATAGCCGCGGTCAATCTGTACCGGCCCGCCCATCATGACGTGTTCGTGCTGCATCCGCAAAGGGATATTGCGGTCGGTCGCCGCAAAAATCATGTCCATCGTAATCGGCGACGGTTTGTTGATGATGATGCCCAACGCGCCCTCTTCGTTGTGTTCGCACACATAAATCACCGAATTTTCGAAAAACGGGTCGTCCATATCAGGCATGGCAATCAAGAAATGGTCGGTTAGGTTCATATCGCTCATCTTTTACTTGTTCGGCACAGGCGCATCCACGACGCACGCACCATAAATCTGTTTGCCTTCCATACCGGCAATTTGCTGCGCATCCGCTTTAGCACCGCCAAAGCACGACACCGCACTCAAAGAGTTTTTCGGCGAACCCTGAACGACTTTGTCGCTATAAATCAGATACGCAAACGCCTTACGTTTAGGATCGTAATAACGGAGAATCTGCTGACTTTTGAATACCAAACTAGCACTGCGTTTAAACACTTCTCTCGGCTTGGCGACGGCCTGCTCGTTATAACGGATAACCTCCGCCGTCTGCACACACGACACGGAAGCATCGCTTGCGTCTTCCTCCAAGTTCACCGTTTCTTTCAAACCGCCTTTTTTCGCATAAGAAATATAACAGGCAACCCCTTGCACATCAGGATCGTCAAAACCCTCAACTTCAATACGGTCATTTTTCCCCAGCATATGAAAAACCGTGCTGGCACGTCCGATTTTATCGGTATCGTTACCGCAAGAAGCAAGAAGCAGGGCGCAAAGCGCAGGCAGAATGATTTTATTCATGTAAATAAAAAACCTTTGAGGGTTGAAAATAAAGAAGCTGACACCGCAGCCCCTACTATATAAGACCGCTTGTTCAGATTGCAAGCGCAGAGGAAAGTATTGTCTGAACAAATATGGGCAGATGTTATTTTCAGACGACCCCGCTGACTATATAATTCCGCCTATTGCCTTTATTTTAACGATCCAGAATCCAATCATGCGTTACAAACCTCTTTTACTCGCCCTGCTCATCGGTTTCGCCTCGCCTTCTTTTGCCGCCAAAGACGCGCCCAAAGAGAAGGCTGCGCCCGTCAAAAAAAGCGTCAAAGACAAAAAAGACGCCGAACCTGCTAAAAAAGAAGCTGCCAAAGACAAAGCGAAACCTACCGCGAAAAAGGAAACTGCCGAAGCGGTGAAAAACGAGCATGCCAAAGAACGCAGAAACGACAAAGAAACCAAAAAACAAGATAAAGCCGACAAAAACAAAAAAGGCGAAGCCAAAGCGGAAGAGAAGGCAGGCAAAGCCGTTCCCGCAAAAACCGAGCCTGTAAAAGGCAAAGACAAAGCGGCAGACAAACCCGCAGCAAAAAACAATGTAAAGGCAAAAAAAGAAGCCGCCGAGCTGCCTAAAAAAGACGAAGCAGCGGCAAAACAGGACAGAAAAACCGTCGAGAAAAAAACGGACAAAGCCGATAAGAAAACCGCTGCTGCCGATTCAGACGACTTCAAAGCCGCAGTGACCGCCGCCGCCAATGATTTGGAAGGCAAAAAATCGCTGCGCAGCCGCAACGAAGGTTTCATCATTCACGTCAACACCACGTTGAAACAGTTGCAGCAAAGCCGTATCAACTTATCCGCCATCAACCGCCAACAGCGCGACGCATGGGACAAGTTTCAAAAGCTCAATGCTGATTTGAACTACCTGAAAACCCAAGTTTCCAACACGCGCGCGCAAATTTCCCGTTTCGTTTCAGGCAACTATAAAAACAGCCAACCCAACGCCGTTGCCCTGTTCCTGAAAAATGCCGAGCCGGGTCAGAAAACCCGCTTTCTGCGTTACACCCGCTATATCAATACTGCCAACGATCAAGTCATCAAAGACCTTGAGAAGCAGCAAAAAGAGCTGGCAGCGCAAGAGCAGAAAATCAACAACGAGCTGGCATACCTGAAAAAACTTCAGGTCAACATCCAGTCCTCGCTGCGCCGCCAAGGTGTAACCAACACTGCCGAACAGGCGGAAAGCCGCCGCCAAAACGCGCAGATGGCAAAAGAGGCGCAGAAAAAAATCAACCACAAAGAAAACGAACAACGCCTGAACAACTTGCTGAAAGACTTGGAAAAGCGTAAAGCCGAGCAACGCCGCCAGGAAGCCGAAGCGCGTAAAAAAGCTGCCGAAGCCCGTCTTGCCGCCGTTGAAAAAGCGCGCAAAGACCGCGCCGCCGCGCAAAAAGCCGCCGACGAACGCGCCGCCATGTCCAACCTGACCGCAGAAGACATGAACATCCGCGCGCCTTCCTACGTCAGAATCAGCAATGCCAACAGCTTCAGCCGTATGCAGGGTCGTCTGAAAAAACCGGTCAGCGGCACGCTTGCCGGACTCTTCGGACAAGACCGCGGCGACGGTGAAGTTTGGAAAGGCGTGTTTTACCAAACGACTCCGGCAATCGTCAGCAGCATCGCCGGCGGTACGGTTACCTACGCCGATGAACTGGAAGGTTTCGGCAAAGTCATCGTCATCGATCACGGCGACGGCTATATCAGCATCTATTCAGGTTTGAGCGAAATCGAAGTCGCCAAAGGCTACGCCGTAGCCGCAGGCAACCGCCTGGGCATCAGCGGAACCCTGCCTTCGGGCATGGAAGGCCTGTATTTGGAAGTCCGCTACAACGGGCAGGCAATGAACCCGCTCTCCTGGATAAGCTGACCTGCAAACCGGTTTGATGTTTTCAGACGACCTTTTGCCGTATCACGGGGTCGTCTGAAATTTAACAACTGAACCCGACGGCCCTATATTCAAAAGCTTTTACACCCACGCAGATATTTTTTACGCTAATCTAGTTGTTTATCAAGCGTAAATCGCATACAGTCTTGCGGACGTAAATTCAGGTCGTCTGAAGTAATGTTTCCCCTCCCGTTTCACAGTCATTACGGTCTGAAATGAAATAAGACAAAAAGAAAGCTACTCATAATGTCAACATCCACTTTGAAAAAAGTCGCACTCTACACACTCGGCGCATTCAGCGGCGTCGCCCTCAGCTTGAGCGTTCAAAGCTTTGCCGCCGAAAAAGACAAAAAAGACAACGAAACCCTGCCCGTACAATCCATCCGCAACATGGCGGAAGTTTACGGACAGATCAAAGCCAATTATTACCAAGATAAATCCGATGCCGATCTCTTTGAAGGCGCGATGAAAGGCATGGTATCCGACCTCGACCCGCATTCCGAGTATTTGGATAAAAAAGGCTTTGCCGATATGAAAGAATCTACCAGCGGCGAATTCGGCGGCTTGGGTATGGAAATCGGTCAGGAAGACGGATTTATCAAAGTCGTTGCCCCGATTGAGGAGACGCCCGCCGAGCGCGCAGGCGTGAAAAGCGGCGATTTCATCGTCAAAATCGACAACGTTTCCACACGCGGTCTGACCACCAGTGAAGCCGTGAAAAAAATGCGTGGCAAACCGGGTACCAAAATCACCCTGACCCTTTCGCGCAAAAATGCGGACAAACCCATCGTCGTCAACCTGACCCGCGCCATCATTAAAGTCAAAAGCGTCCGCCGCCACCTGCTCGAACCGGGCTATGGCTACATCCGCGTGTCCCAATTCCAAGAGCGTACTGTGGCAGCCATCAACGAAGCCGCCAAGGCATTGATTAAAGAAAATAAAGGCGCTCCGCTCAAAGGCCTCGTCCTCGACCTGCGTGACGACCCGGGCGGTCTGCTTGACGGCGCGGTCGGCGTGTCTGCCGCCTTCCTGCCTGCAGATGCAAAAGTCGTCAGCACTAAAGGACGCGACGGCAAAGAAAGCTCGGTATTGAAAGCCCGTCCCGAAGACTATATCCGCGTGAGCGGCAAAGACCCGCTGGCAGATCTGCCTGCCGAGTTGAAAACCATCCCGATGACCGTATTGATTAACTCAGGCTCCGCTTCCGCTTCCGAAATCGTTGCCGGCGCGCTGCAAGACCACAAACGTGCCGTCGTCGTCGGTACGCAAAGTTTCGGCAAAGGCTCGGTTCAAACCCTGATTCCGCTGTCCAACGGCAGCGCAGTCAAACTGACCACTGCGCTGTACTACACGCCGAACGACCGCTCGATTCAAGCGCAAGGCATCGTCCCCGACGTCGAAGTCAAAGACAAAGACCGCGCCTTTGAAAGCCGCGAAGCCGACCTCGCCGGACACATCGGCAACCCGCTCGGCGGCGAAGACGTCAACAGCAGCAACGAAATCAGCACGCCTGATTCAAACGAAGCCGCGAAAGCCGATGAAAACGCCAAGTCCAAAAAAGGCAAGGACAAAGAGAAAGACGAAGACCTCTCCAGCCGTCGTATTCCTAATCCTGCCAAAGACGACCAACTCCGCAAGGCACTGGATTTAGTCAAAAATCCAGCTGAATGGCAGAAGTCTTTAGGTTTGGCGGCGAAAAAACCGGCTCCGAAAAAAGACAAGAAAGACGGTAAAGACGAAAGCAAATAAGCCCAGTCCGAATCCTTGAAAAAAGGTCGTCTGAAAACGCTATCAGTTTTCAGACGACCTTTTCACACTTCAAAAATCCCATAGGGAAAACATCATGGCAAAAGCCCCCAAAACCATCTACCAATGCACCGAATGCGGCGGCACTTCCCCGAAATGGCAAGGCAAATGCCCGCATTGCGGCGAGTGGAACACGCTTCAGGAAAGCCTAGCCGCGCCCGAACCGAAAAACGCCCGCTTCCAATCTTGGGCGGCGGACACCTCGACCGTCCAATCCCTCTCCGCTGTGACCGCCACCGAAGTGCCGCGCAATCCGACCGGCATGGGCGAACTCGACCGCGTATTGGGCGGCGGTTTGGTCGATGGCGCGGTCATCCTGCTCGGCGGCGACCCCGGCATCGGCAAATCCACATTGCTGTTGCAAACCATCGCCAAAATGGCGCAAAGCCGCAAAGTGCTGTACGTTTCCGGTGAGGAATCCGCCCAACAAGTCGCCCTGCGCGCGCAACGTTTGGAACTGCCCACCGAAGGCGTGAACCTGCTTGCCGAAATCCGTATGGAGGCCATTCAAGCGGCGTTGAAACAGCATCAGCCCGAAGTCGTCGTCATCGACTCCATCCAAACCATGTATTCCGACCAAATCACCTCCGCCCCCGGCTCCGTGTCGCAGGTACGCGAATGTGCCGCCCAACTGACGCGCATGGCGAAACAAATGGGCATCGCCATGATACTGGTCGGACACGTTACCAAAGACGGCGCGATTGCCGGCCCGCGCGTGCTGGAACACATGGTCGATACCGTGCTGTATTTCGAGGGCGACCAACATTCCAACTACCGCATGATACGCGCCATCAAAAACCGCTTCGGCGCAGCAAACGAACTGGGCGTATTCGCCATGACCGAAAACGGTTTGAAAGGCGTGTCCAACCCGTCCGCCATCTTCCTCGCCAGCTACCGCGACGACACGCCCGGTTCGTGCGTTTTGGTCACGCAGGAAGGCAGCCGCCCGCTTCTGGTCGAAATTCAGGCATTGGTCGATGATGCGCACGGTTTCACCCCCAAACGCCTCACCGTCGGCCTCGAACAAAACCGCCTCGCCATGCTGCTTGCCGTCCTCAACCGCCACGGCGGCATCGCCTGCTTCGACCAAGACGTGTTCCTCAACGCCGTCGGCGGCGTCAAAATCGGCGAACCCGCCGCCGACCTCGCCGTCATCCTCGCCATGCTCTCCAGCTTCCGCAACCGCCCGCTGCCCGAAAAAATGGTCGCCTTCGGCGAAATCGGCCTAAGCGGCGAAGTCCGCCCCGTCGCACGCGGACAGGAGCGGCTCAAAGAAGCGGAAAAACTCGGCTTCAAACGCGCCATCGTCCCCAAAGCCAATATGCCGCGCAACGAAAAAGAGTTTCCGAATCTAAAAATCTTCGGCGTTTCCAGCCTTCAGGAAGCCATCGAAATCTGCCGCGATGCGGAAAATTGACAGACAGTAATCGAAAAGGTCGTCTGAAAACCTAATCCCAGTTTCAGACGACCTTCATCGAGGAGAGCGTGTGGTACATTTGATATGCTTCTTGCGAAAATCAGTATGAAGCAAAATTCCAACCTATTCTTTTGCCTTTAAGAAGAAGGGAAGGGGGGAGTAGGTTGGGGATTTTTATTTCACCTTGCCATACTATACGAATGTGAGGTTAGGATAGGCTGGTGTTTCCGATTTTAATTTGCCGTATAGAGCGGTATATGTTTAAAGATTGAAAAGCCAGAGAGGCTGGAAAATACAGTCGGTTTGAGAAGCAGTTCGCACTACCTCCGCATCCTGTTAAAATACCCAGTCTGAAAAGACAGAAGACAAGAATAGAATTATGAGTATTGCCAATAATAAAAAAGCCTTTCACGACTTCTTTATCGAAGACCAGCTTGAAGCCGGTTTGGTATTGGAAGGTTGGGAAGTCAAAGCTATCCGCGCCGGGCGGGTGCAGTTGAAAGAAAGCTATATCTACTGGAAAAAAGACGCTTTTTATCTGGTCGGCTGCCATATTACCGCGCTGCCGACCGCCTCGACGCACGTCAAACCCGACCCCGTCCGTCCGCGCAAGCTTTTGCTCAAGCAATCCGAAATCAACAAGCTCATCGGTAAAACCGAGCGTGCGGGTTATACCATCGTCCCGTTGAACCTGCACTTCACACGCGGCAAAATCAAAATGGAAATCGGTCTGGCGAAGGGTAAAAAACAACACGACAAACGCCAAAGCCTGAAAGAAGCCGACTGGAAACGCGAAAAACAACGTTTGATGAAAAATGTACGCTGAGGCTGATAGCAGCTTGGATTGAACGCCGGGCGCCGATGCTGCTGCAAACTTGTATCTGCTTTTTACACATCAAGCCCTATGTTTGCAAAAACATACCCAAGATTGCTTTCTTCAGGCTTTTCAGACGACCCCTGCGACCCAATAATCAGGGTCGTCTGAAATTTTACGGAGTAACGCCATGTCCCGCTCTTCGCTTTTCCTGCCGCTGTTTTTGATTATCTTCGGTGCCGTTTGGTTTTTGAAAACGACGGACATCCTGCCCGCAACTTCAACTATCGTATCCGCCGGTATGGCGGTGGCTGGGATTGCGGTTTTGGTGATGGACGGTGTCAACAAGCAGTCTATCGTTTCCGGCCCGCTGCTGGTGTATATCGGCGCGGCGGTGTATCTGCACAATCAATATTGGCTCGGCTATTCGCCGCTGGTTGCTTTGGGAATGATGGTGCTGGGCTGCCTGCTGCTGCTTTCGCGCAGCGATATGGTGCCTTATAAGCAGCATAAACAGCAGGATAACTAAGCCCCCCTCCCTGCAAAGGTCGTCTGAAAATGGTATAATCCGCCGTTTTCAGACGACCTGTTTTGTTATCGGAATCCCGTTTTGAAACAGTCAGACCGTTCCCTATCACTCTGCAAAGTTTCCGCCATGACCCAAGACAAAATCCTCATCCTCGACTTTGGTTCGCAAGTTACCCAGCTTATCGCCCGCCGCGTGCGCGAAGCCCATGTTTACTGCGAGCTGCATTCCTTCGACATGCCTTTGGACGAAATCAAAGCCTTCAATCCGAAAGGCATCATCCTTTCCGGCGGTCCTAATTCCGTTTACGAATCCGACTATCAAGCCGATACCGGCATCTTCGATTTGGGTATTCCGGTTTTGGGTATCTGCTACGGAATGCAGTTTATGGCGCACCACTTGGGCGGCGAAGTTCAGCCCGGCAACCAGCGCGAATTCGGTTACGCGCAAGTCAAAACCATCGACAGCGAACTGACCCGCGATATTTACGACGACGCGCCGAATACGCTGGACGTATGGATGAGCCACGGCGATAAAGTATCCAAACTGCCCAACGGCTTTGCCGTTATCGGCGATACCCCGTCATGCCCGATTGCCATGATGGAAAACGTCGAAAAACAATTCTACGGCATCCAATTCCATCCCGAAGTGACCCACACCAAACAAGGTCGCGCGCTGTTGAACCGCTTTGTCTTGGATATTTGCGGCGCACAACCAAGCTGGACCATGCCAAACTACATCGAAGAAGCCGTTGCCAAAATCCGTGAACAAGTCGGCAGCGACGAAGTGATTTTAGGTCTTTCTGGCGGCGTGGACTCTTCCGTAGCCGCCGCGCTGATTCACCGCGCCATCGGCGACCAACTGACTTGTGTGTTCGTCGATCACGGTCTCTTGCGCCTGAACGAAGGCAAAATGGTCATGGATATGTTCGCACGCAACTTGGGTGTGAAAGTGATTCACGTCGATGCCGAAGAGCAATTCATGGCGAAACTCGCCGGCGTTACCGATCCCGAGAAAAAACGCAAAATCATCGGCGCGGAATTTATCGAAGTATTTGATGCCGAAGAGAAAAAACTTACCAACGCCAAATGGCTGGCGCAAGGCACGATTTACCCCGACGTAATCGAATCCGCAGGCGCAAAAACCAAAAAAGCCCACGCCATCAAGTCGCACCACAACGTCGGCGGCCTGCCTGAAAACATGAAGCTCAAACTGCTTGAGCCGTTGCGCGACTTGTTTAAAGACGAAGTGCGCGAACTGGGCGTCGCTTTGGGCTTGCCGCGCGAAATGGTGTACCGCCATCCGTTCCCCGGCCCCGGTTTGGGCGTGCGTATCTTGGGCGAAGTGAAAAAAGAATACGCCGATTTGCTGCGTCAGGCGGACGACATTTTCATCCAAGAATTGCGCAATACCACCGACGAAAACGGCACGTCTTGGTATGACCTGACCAGCCAAGCCTTTGCCGTGTTCCTGCCCGTCAAATCCGTCGGCGTAATGGGCGACGGGCGCACTTACGACTACGTCGTCGCGCTGCGCGCAGTCATCACCAGCGACTTCATGACCGCACACTGGGCAGAACTGCCGTACTCACTGCTCGGCCGCGTGTCCAACCGCATCATCAACGAAGTCAAAGGCATCAACCGCGTGGTTTACGATGTAAGCGGCAAACCGCCTGCCACGATCGAGTGGGAATAAAAGTAAAGATATAGTGATTAACTTTAAACCAGTACGGCGTTGCCTCGCCCTTAGCTCAAAGAGAACGATTCTCTAAGGTGCTGAAGCACCAAGTGAATCGGTTCCGTACTATCTGTACTGTCTGCGGCTTCGTCGCCTTGTCCTGATTTAAATTTAATCCACTATAGATACGCATAAAAAGGTCGTCTGAAATGGTTTCAGACGACCTTTTGGTTTTTAAACAACAAATTCTTTTACCGTGTAATCAACACTCTGCTCTTAATCGGCGGCTATATGCCGAAACCAATTTGCAAACCCTGAAAACCTTGTCTGGTAGATGCCTAATGTACATAAACCACTTGACCGATTACATCGGATTACGTAAAGTATGCGGCGTTCTTTTAAATTGGTATTACCAATTTATTTGATATCTGCTCTCAGATTAAGGTTCGATATCTTTCTCGCATCCGACATCACTAGAAAAATTGATAAACAATGCCGATTTTAAGGATTCACCATGGCACTATTCCTCAGTATTTTCCCTATCATTCTGCTGATTTGGCTGATGGTTAAGAAAAACAGCATGCCTTCCTACATTGCGCTGCCGATTACTGCCGCGCTGATTTACACCATCAAGCTGTTTTATTTCAACGACGACGCTATGCTGCTCAACGCAACCGCTGCGTCCGGCCTGGTTTCCACACTGACGCCGATTACCGTGATTTTCGGTGCGATCATGTTCAATCGTATGATGGAAACCACCGGCTGTATCGACATTATCCGCAAATGGCTGGCGACCATCAGCCCGAATCCAGTGGCGCAGTTGATGATCATCGGCTGGGCGTTCGCCTTTATGATTGAGGGTGCATCCGGCTTCGGTACGCCTGCTGCGATTGCCGCCCCGATTCTGATGAGCTTGGGTTTCAACCCGTTGAAAGTGGCGATTTTTACGCTGGTCATGAACTCCGTGCCTGTATCATTCGGCGCGGTGGGTACACCGACTTGGTTCGGTTTCGCTCCTTTGGGTTTGGATCAAAAGAGCATTATGGAAATCGGTATGCAAACCGGCGTGATGCACTTCTTCGCGAGTTTCGTTATTCCTGTTATCGGCTTGAGCTTCATCGTACCTTGGTCTGAAATCCGCAAAAACTTGGGCTTCATCGGCATTTCCGTCTTTTCTTGTACCATTCCTTATGTCGCTTTGGCGATGGTTAACGAAGAATTCCCATCACTCGTTGCCGGCGCAATCGGTCTGATGGTATCCGTATTCGCCGCCAACCACGGCTGGGGTTTGAGCAAAGACCATCCGAAAAATCCGAATACTAAAAAAGTACCTTTCGCCCAAGTTGCCAAAGCTCTCGCACCTCTCGGTATGCTGATCGGTATGCTGGTGGTTACCCGTATCAAACAGCTCGGCATCAAAGGCCTGCTGACCAGCAAAGAAGAATGGTTCAGCTTCCAACTGCCGTTTGATTTGAGCAAAATCACCGTCAGCGACTCTTTGACCATTACCTTCGGCAACATTTTCGGACAAGGCGTCAGCGCGTCTTACCAAACCCTCTACGTTCCTGCATGGATTCCGTTTGTCTTTACCGTTTGGATTTGTATCCTGCTTTATAAAACCAAATTCAAAGATGCATGGGCTTTCTACGCTGCAACTTTCAACCAAACCAAAAAACCGCTGCTTGCCTTGATGGGCGCGCTGATTATGGTTCAACTGATGATGGTTGGCGGCGACAACTCCATGGTGAAAATCATCGGTAAAGAGTTTGCCGCGATGGCAGGCGAATACTGGGTTTACTTCTCCCCTTACCTTGGCGCTATCGGTGCATTCTTCTCCGGTTCGAACACCGTATCCAACCTGACATTCGGCCCGATTCAGCAACAAATCGCTATTGATACCGGTCTGTCCGTGACCCTCATCCTCGCCCTGCAATCCGTCGGCGGCGCAATGGGCAACATGGTCTGCATCAACAACATCATCGCCGTATGTACCGTACTGGACGTGAAAAACGCCGAAGGTGCGATTATCAAGAAAACCGTTATTCCGATGGCGATTTACGGTGTGATTGCTGTCGCCATAGCAGCTATTTTCTTCATGTAAGAACCTTGTAAAGCAAAAGGTCGTCTGAAAAATGTTCAGACGACC
>NZ_KV812087.1:54345-58737 GCF_001813335.1 Neisseria sp. HMSC055H02
CGTCTGAAAAATGTTCAGACGACCTTTTTCTTTTGTCCTTCCGGTACGATGTTTTGTTACAATATTCATAACCATACCGATAAGCACAAGCTGCAATCCAAGGAGAAAACATGAAAACCGCTATTGTCGATTACGGCATGGGCAACCTGCATTCCGTCCTCAAATCCGTACAGGCCGCGCAAGCCTTGTCCGGCAAAGCTGCCGAAATTTACCTGACCGCCCGTCCTGAAGACATCCTTGCTGCCGACAAAATCATTTTCCCCGGTCAGGGCGCGATGCCCGACTGTATGGCTGCATTGCGGCAAAGCGGTTTGGGCGAAGCAGTGGAAGACGGCTTGAAAAACAAACCGTTTTTCGGCATCTGCGTCGGCGCGCAATTATTGTTCGAACACAGTGAAGAAGGCGATACTGACGGACTGGGTTGGTTTAAAGGCAGGGTAAAACGCTTCCCCGCCAATCAGACCGACGAAAATGGAGGTCGTCTGAAAGTGCCGCACATGGGCTGGAACACAGTACGCCAAACCCGCCCGCACCCCCTGTTTAAAGACATCGGTCAAGAAACGCGCTTTTACTTTGTCCACAGTTACTACTTCGCTCCCGAAGACCCCGAAACCGTCCTTGCTACCAGCGAATATCCTAACGAATTTGCCTGTATCGTCGGCAAAGACAATGTCTTCGCCACCCAGTTCCACACGGAAAAAAGCCACGACGCAGGATTGTTGCTGTTACGCAATTTCTTGGACTGGACAGTTTGAAAAGGCTTGCACTTTGATTTTTATAAATTAATCGGGTCGTCTGAAAAGGATTTTCAAGCGATTTTGATCAGGATTCCGTATTATTGTTAACTTAAATTATTCAAATATGCTAAAACTCGATAATTTGTGTAAAATACACTCCGCATAAGGATAGGATTCCCATGCTGCTGATTCCCGCAATCGATTTAAAAGAAGGCCGCTGCGTGCGCCTGAAACAAGGTTTGATGGAGCAGGCGACGGTGTTTTCCGATTCGCCCGCCGAAACTGCGCTGCATTGGTTCAAACAAGGCGCGCGCCGTTTGCATTTGGTGGATTTGAACGGTGCATTTGCCGGCGTTCCGCAAAATTTTCCCGCCATCAAGGACATCCTCGCTGCTGTTGCCAAAGACATTCCCGTACAGCTGGGCGGCGGAATACGTGACTTGGAAACCATTGAAAAATATTTGGATTTGGGATTGAACGACGTCATTATCGGTACGGCGGCGGTAAGAAATCCTGACTTCGTGCGCGAGGCGTGCAAAACGTTTCCGGGGCAGATTATCGTCGGGTTGGATGCCAAAGACGGCATGGTGGCGATAGACGGTTGGGCAACGGTAACCGAGCATCATGTGATTGATTTGGCGAAACGTTTTGAAGACGACGGCGTCAACAGCATTATTTACACCGACATCGGCCGCGACGGCATGATGAGCGGCGTGAACATCGACGCAACCGTCAAACTGGCGCAAGCCGTTGCCATTCCGGTTATCGCATCGGGCGGTTTGACCAATTTGGACGACATCCGAGCTTTGTGTGCCGTTGAGAAACACGGCGTGGCGGGTGCGATTACCGGTCGTGCGATTTACGAGGGCAGTATTGATTTTGCCCAAGCGCAGCAGTTGGCGGATTCGCTGGCATAATTTGTATTGGCGGAACCCGTCGCACTCGTTTTGGCGAAATTCGTTACACTCATTTTAGCGAAACTCGCTGCGCTCGTTTTCAGACGACCTTATTTAAAAACAACCATCCAGGTCGTCTGAAATGACCAAACGTTTTCTTACTCACTTGTCCCGCCGTTTTCAAACAATATAGCGGGGCGAAGATACACAATACTCGGTTGAACCTGTTTGCTTTCATTGTTGTCCTGTCTGCACAGGCAGGACAAAAGACGGGTTCGTCCATTTTTCTTCACAATAAAAGGCGGCTTACCGCCGAATATTGTTTGGGACTCACCATCCCACACTCACTAGTTTTATTTACTTTTCAAGGGGTATTTCATGTTTGAAGCATTTATTTTGGGCTTTTGGATTATCTGGTCGTCCGGCCGCAACGTGCGCGCCGTCAGCGAAGGTTTGGGATTTACCATCATCGCCATCCTCGTCCGCCAGCTTTCCGCGTTCGATATGCCGATGATCGACACCTATTGGATGGTGTTTAATGGCGCGTTGTGGGCATTTGCCAGCACAGTGTTTTATATCGTCGGACGCTTCAGCGGCAGCTTTATGACTTCCTGCGTATTCGCCGCCATTGCAGGCGTCGGCTATTTCCAACTGCTCCAACATCTGCCCAAATGGGTGCACAACTGGCTGGCGTAACACCTGCCTTGCCGGTATCAATGATTTGTAAGGTCGTCTGAAACGGATTGTCCGTTTGGGTGGAATCCGTTGTATGGGTTTTAGCGAAACCCGCTGCGCCCACTTTCAGACGACCTCATTCCTAGGTTTGGAAAGGCATTCAAAATGGCACTGGCAAAACGCATCATCCCCTGTCTCGACGTTAAAGACGGCCGCGTCGTCAAAGGCGTAAACTTTCTCGGTTTGCGCGATGCGGGCAATCCCGTCGATGTCGCCAAACGCTACAACGACGAAGGTGCGGACGAGCTGACCTTCCTCGACATCACCGCCTCCTCCGACAACCGCGACACCATTTTGCACGTCATCGAAGACGTTGCCTCACAAGTTTTCATTCCGCTGACCGTCGGCGGCGGTGTGCGCACCGTAGCCGACATCCGCCGCCTGCTCAATGCCGGTGCGGACAAAGCCAGCATCAACACCGCTGCCGTCACCAACCCCGATTTAGTCAACGAAGCCGCCGGATTTTTCGGCTCGCAAGCCATCGTCGTCGCCGTCGATGCCAAAGCCGTCAATCCCGAAAACACCCGCTGGGAAATCTTCACCCACGGCGGGCGCACGCCGACCGGCTTGGACGCAGTCGAATGGGCGGTTGAAATGCAGCGGCGCGGCGCAGGCGAAATCCTGCTCACCAGCATGGACAGGGACGGCACGAAACAAGGCTTCAACCTGCCGCTGACCCGTGCCGTCAGCGAAGCGGTCGATATTCCCGTCATCGCCTCCGGCGGCGTCGGCAATGTTCAGCATCTGATTGACGGCATCAAAGAAGGCAAAGCAGATGCCGTGCTTGCCGCCAGTATTTTCCACTTCGGCGAAGTCAGTATCCGCGATGCGAAGCTCGCCATGCGCGAAGCTGGAATCGAAGTGCGGCTGTAAGTTGAACTTGATTGACTCGAGGTCGTCTGAAAACGAGCGCAGCGAGTTTCGCCAAAACGAGTGTAACGAGTTTCGCTAAAATGAACGAAGCGAGTTCGTCAAAATAAATAAGGATGCCGAATATGGATAACAGCCTGCTTGAAGCCGTCAAATTCGACGAAAAAGGCTTGGTCTGCGCCATCGCCCAAGATAGGCAGACCCGCCGCGTATTGATGGTCGCATGGATGAACGCCGAAGCCCTGCAAAAAACCGTAGAAACCGGTTTCGCCCACTATTACAGCCGCTCGCGCCAAAAACAATGGATGAAGGGCGAAGAATCAGGGCACACGCAAAAGGTGTACGAATTGCGCCTCGACTGCGACGGCGACTCCATCGTGATGCTGATAGACCAAAACGGCGGCATCGCCTGCCATACGGGACGCGAAAGCTGTTTCTACAAAGTTTGGAAAGACGGCGCATGGCAGACGGTTGATGCCGTGTTGAAAGACGAAGAAGCCATTTATGGGCAGACACATCCTTAGAGGTCGTCTGAAAATGAGCGCAGCGAGTTTCGCCAAAACGAGAGAATCGAGTTTCGCTAAAAATCGGGTGGATGATTGTCTGTTGTCAGAAACAGCGTTAAGCGAAGCCAAGCAAACCGATGCCTTATCCGAATAATCCTTATCCTTCAAAGCCGAAAATCCCATGACCGACACCATCCTCAACCAAATCCAAAACACTATCGACTCCCGCAAAGGCGGCGATCCCGAAGCTTCCTACGTTGCCCAGCTTCTGCACAAAGGCGAAGACAAAATCCTCAAAAAAGTCATCGAAGAAGCGGGCGAAGTCCTGATGGCGTCGAAAGACGGCGGCAGAGAACACCTCGTTTACGAAGTTGCCGACTTATGGTTTCACACTATGGTTCTCTTGGCGCACCACGGTTTGCGCGCCGAAGATGTCGTCAACGAGCTTGCGCGCCGTCAAGGTTTATCAGGCTTGGCGGAAAAAGCCTCTCGCAAAGAGTCTTGAATTTATATTACAATCCGACCTTATTCGTTTTTCTGCCGTCTGTTTGACGAAACGCGCTGCACACGTTTTAGCGAAACTCTATTCTCTCGTTTTAGTGAAACTCGTTGTACTCGTTTTAGCGAAACTCGCTGCGCTCGTTTTCA
>NZ_KV812087.1:58837-94424 GCF_001813335.1 Neisseria sp. HMSC055H02
ACTCGCTGCGCTCGTTTTCAGACGACCTCGGAGCCATTATGGACAACTGTATTTTCTGTAAAATCGCCGCCAAAGACATTCCGGCGCAAACCGTGTACGAAGACGACGAGATGTTGTGCTTCAAAGACATCCGCCCCGCTGCGCCGGTTCATCTGCTGCTGATTCCGAAAGTCCATTTCGACTCGCTGGCACACGCCGCGCCCGAACATCAAACCCTCTTGGGCAAAATGATGTTGAAAGTCCCTCAAATCGCCGAAGCGGCAGGTTTGACCGACGGCTTCAAAACCCTGATCAATACAGGCAAAGGCGGCGGGCAGGAAGTGTTCCACCTGCATATCCACATCATGGGTACGCCTGCATAAACCAACATTCCCACCATCCATTTTCAACTATATCAAGGATTTATTATGGGTAGCTTCTCTCTGTGGCACTGGATTATCGTATTAATCATCGTTGTTTTGGTTTTCGGTACCAAAAAACTGCGCAACGTCGGCAAAGACCTCGGCGGAGCCGTGCATGACTTCAAACAAGGTCTGAACGAGGGCACCGACGGCAAAGACGCCAAAAAAGACGAAGTCATCGAACACAAAAAAGACGAAGACAAAGCATAATCTATGTTTGATTTCGGTTTGGGCGAGCTGCTGTTAGTCGGCATCGTCGCCCTGATTGTACTCGGCCCCGAGCGTCTGCCCGAAGCCGCCCGAGCCGCCGGACGGCTTATCGGCAAGCTGCAACGCCTCGTCAGCAGCGTCAAGCAGGAATTCAACACCCAAGTCGAATTGGAAGAGCTGCGCAAAGCCAAACAGGAATTTGAAGCCGCCGCCGCACAAGTGCGCGACAGCCTCAAAGAAAACGGTACGGATATGCAGGACAACCTGCACGACATTTCCGACGGACTCAAACCTTGGGAACGCCTGCCGGCGCAACGCACGCCTGCCGATTTCGGTTTGGATGAACATGGCAACCCGCTTCCTTCGTTAAGCACGGAAGTTTCAGACGACCCGGCTGTTTCCACGTCGTCTGAAAACGCTACGGAGCAAGCAGGCAATCCGACGAATGCTGTCGAAACCGACACGCCTGCAGAATCCGAGCAAGACCGCGCATGGCGCGAATACCTGACCGGCAGTGCCGCTCCGGTTTTCAATGCCGTAGAAGTCAGCTATATCGACACTTCCGCAGACGCGCCCGTGCTGCATATCACCTCCCTCAAAAAACAAGCGATGAACCGCAAGCGCGACCTGCGTCCGAAATTTCATGCCAAACCCAAACTTCGCGTCCGTAAAAAGTGAGTAAACCGGTGTCCGAACCTCAAAACGAACAACCCGTCCAACCTCTTATCGAACACCTTATCGAGCTGCGCCGCCGCCTGATGTGGATCGTCATCGGCATCGTCGTCTGCTTTCTCGGCATGATGCCGTTTGCCCAGCAGCTTTACACCTTTGTTGCCGAACCATTGATGGTGAATCTTCCCAAAGACACCAGCATGATTGCCACCGACGTCATCGCGCCGTTTTTCGTGCCGGTGAAAGTAACGCTGATGGCGGCATTCCTCGTTTCCCTACCGCACACGCTCTACCAAATCTGGGCATTCGTCGCGCCCGCCCTCTACCAAAACGAAAAACGACTGATCACCCCGCTCGTCCTCTCCAGCGTCAGCCTGTTTTTTGTCGGCATGGCGTTTGCCTATTACCTCGTTTTCCCCGTCATCTTTAAATTCCTCGCAGGCATCACCCCCGTCGGCGTCAACATGGCGACCGACATCGACAAATACCTGTCCTTTATTTTGGGCATGTTCGTCGCATTCGGCACGACTTTCGAAGTCCCCGTCGTCGTCGTCCTGCTCGCCAAAATCGGTATTGTAACCACCAAACAACTCAAAAACGCACGCCCCTACGTCATTGTCGGCGCATTCGTCGTTGCCGCCATTATTACCCCGCCGGACGTGATTTCCCAAACCCTGCTTGCCGTCCCGCTTATCTTGCTTTACGAAGCAGGTATTTGGTGCAGCCGCTTTATCAAACCCAAATCGGACGAAACCGACGAACGCCCGCCCCTTCCGCCCGCAGAAACTTAAATACAGCCTATAATGGAGAGCGTAAATGTTAAAAGGTCGTCTGAACCGTTTCAGACGACCTTTACTACGTTTAACGAAGTGCTAAATGACTGCTAATTTTGCCGTGTTTAAATACACTTATCAAAACCCCAACGACACATTTCGAAAGGAAGTCGAACATGAAAAAATTATTATTGACCGCTATTGTTGCTCTGACTGCCGCTACTGCTGGTGCAAGCGATTACATTGAACACCAAATTTACAGCGACAGAAATTTTGAACAAAACCGTGCAAAAGCCATCAGAATGCTTGAACAACGCGGTTACCGCGTTCACGATATCGATGCCGACGACTATCGCGGAAGACCCGTGTTGGAAGTAGAGGCCTACAAAGGCGGTCGCGAATACGACATCAAATTGTCTTACCCCGACTTAAGAATCATCAAAGAGCGCATCGATTACTGATCTGATTAAGAATGCTTTAAGACTGCCGCAAACATCAAGTTTGGCGGCAGTTTTTGCTGAAAAAATAGAATTTATATTACGTTATCAACAATTACTAAAAGTATTATTCCGATAAATGTAATGTTTTGAATAACAATGTTTATCGATATGTAAATTATTTTGGCTAAAGGAACTAAAAAACGCTTTTCCTTTCCATCTAAACTGATTCACTTAAACGGAGTATAAAGGTAATATGGATTACCACAATAAAAATAAAGAAGGTCAAGAGACGCAAAATATGCAAAATACAGTTTCTGATTGGGACCAACCTATTGAGCGTCCAGCCCCTGATGCCCGGCAATCTGTTTCAGAGCAGCCTGTTTCTGAAATCTGGGAGAGGGCAGATGAAGCTTTTGAAAACGGTGATGAAGCTCTGAAAACCAAAGAACCCTTAAAAACTGAAGAAACGTTAAAAGTTGAAGAGGCAATGCAATTTGAAACGGAAGATAATCTGCAAGAGTACAATACTGAAGAAGCTTTGACGAACAACACGAACTTTGAAGGCATAGGAACGTCGTCTGAAAAAAAGAAAAAGAAAAAGAAATATAAAAAAAAGAGGGGAACAAAGCAAAGACAACTCGCTGATGTGCCACCCTCCGATCTTTTGGGTACGAACAAAGGTGTGGAAACCATGTTCCGCAATGCCGTTCGCTCAGAGATGGAGTTGCTCGCACTGGCAGCGACCAAGGCGAACATTATGATTTCGCTGAATGGTTTTATCGTGTCTGCGCTGATGATTTCGGGCGCATTTATTTTCTCATCATCGCCCGAATTCCTAATTCCGGCGAGCACCTTTATGATTACCGCCGCTGCATCCATTGTGTTTGCGCTGTTGTCCGCTTCGCCTGACCGTATCGGTAAAATGCAGGCAGCTCGTACTTGGGTTAAGGATTTTTTCCGCGGACGCGCCAAACTGCGTGATTTGAAAACCCTCCTCAGCAGTACTGAAACGCGCTTTTTCAGCGGCAGCCAGCCCAATATCCTGATTTACGAAGACCGTGTAAAGGTGCAAAAAGATCAATATTGGGAAATGATGCAAGAGATTATGGGCGACCGTAAACAAGTCTATCAAAAGATGAGTGATCATCTTTACTGGCTGGGCTTGCTGGCGGACAAACAGTTCAAATACATCAATTTGTCTTATGCCGTATTCCGCTGGGGGCTTTTGGCTTCGCTAGCGGCGTTTATCGGCGTGAAGACATTGCCTTCTCTTTTGACTAAGCCTGCCGCCAACAATGTGGCAGAATTGCGCTCCTTGGGCATTAATATGTTCAACGGCGTATACGAGCCTTCCGCCGTCCAACAGCTTCCGGACGGCAAACTGCTGATTGCCGAAGACGAACCGAACCACGCGTTCAGCATCGTCAGCATCGATCCATCAGGCAGATTTATCGAAGACGAGGCCTTGGATACGCGCGTGATTACCGGCTTCAAACGCCGCCTGAGCGACTTGGAAGCATTGGCGCGCGACGATGAAGGCTTTATCTACGCGCTTACTTCGCACTCGCGCACCCGCAAAGGCAACCGCTCGCCCGACCGCGAACACCTGATGCGCTTTAAAATCCAAGACGGTAATGTGTTGGGGCTGACCAGCTACGACAATCTGACGCAAGTTTTGGAAACCGACCACAAATTGCACGACCTCATCCGCGAACGCACCAAAGCCGAAGTTTCCTTTGAAGAAATCAATATCGAAGGTATGGCGTTCGACCCTGTGAAGAAACGCCTCGTCTTGGGCTTCCGCGATCCTGAGTTCAACAATATGGCGCTGGTGGCATTCATCAGCAACCCGAAAGACGTATTCGAGCGCAACGCCCAACCCGAATTTGACGAAGTGGCCGTCCTCGACATCGACGGCGGCGGCATCCGTTCGCTCAATTACGATCCCGTGTTGAAAAATTACGTTATCGCCAACGAAGTGAAGGATGAAAACGGGCAGAAATTCTCGCAACTGTGGACTTGGAGCGGCAACCCGACCGACGAACCGCAAAAAATCTCCCTGCCCAACCTACATCACATCACCAACGTCGAAGCCGTCGATTCGATTACGGTCAACGGCAAGCCGCAGATGATTCTGATGGGCGACGAAGGCAACGCCTCGCAGAAAATTACTGCCAAATATATGTTGGTGGACTACAGTCAGTTCGGTAAACAGTAATTTTAAAGCTGATTAAAGGTCGTCTGAAACTGAGATTTAAGGTTTCAGACGACCTTTTTGTATTTGTGGTTTTAGATTTTTCGGTCTAAGGTGGAATGACTGCTGTTTATCTAAGCGTTGCGTTTTAATCTGTTTTAGCAAGAAGTCTTGGTAAATACATGTGAAAAGGTCTATTAAGACAAAATATAACTATATTCGTCTCGGATTGTTGTTTTTAGACCACATTGAATTTAGGGTGAAAGCCGGGAAAGAGTTAATAAGGAGAATTAAAACAGAAATAATTTTCAAATATTTATGCTTACTGAGTTGATATTCATTGTGAAATTTCTGAAAGTGAATTCTACAAAACAGATATTTGCGGTATAAATTGTTACTATTTGTTAAATACTTCTGGCGATTTGCCGATTATCCTGATAATATACCGTTCATCATAAATACACCGATTATCTTGGATAATAACCATTTGTCGAAGGTAATGTTCCGGATTTATCCGGATTTTTGTGGAGTCACATCATGACGACTGTCGCTATCGATATTCAACCTCAATTCCGCTTTACCTGCATGGCAGCCAATGCCAACCATTTCCTGCATCAACCGGAAAACATGGTTAAAGAATTAAACCGTCAGGCAGCTATCGCAGATAAGCGTATTTTGGTCGAGAACGTCAATATTGATCCGGAGAGTATTTGCGCCACAGTCGTTAAACGCAACGGAATTATGTTTGCGCGGGAAGGTGGCTATTTCAGCCAGTGTGCAGGCGGTTGCCGTGGTGCAAATTTGCTGGATGGTTTGCCGGCATCTGCTGATTATGACCATGTAATCGAATTAGGCGGGGAGAATGGTTTTGGTGCATGCTTCCATGATGATAACGAAGCCCGCAGCACCGGTTTGATTGAATGGCTTTATGCAGAAAAAGCAGATACTGTCATTATCGGCGGTTTGGCAACGGAAGAAGCAATCAGCCGTACCGCCGAACAATTACTGTGGTACAACGACAACCTGCACATTATCGTCAATCTTGCCGCCTGCCACGGTTATGCACCTGAAAGCACTATTCAGGCTGTCTATAAAATGCGTAAGTCAGGTATCTCTGTTGTCAGCAGCGCTGAAGAGATTCCTGAACAAATGCTCCGTTATGCTAACGAAGCTTGGTTTAAAGTGTCGTAACCTCTTGCTATCACTCCCAGCTGCAAGAGTTTTTCAGGTCGCTTTTAGCGGCCTGTTTTTTTGAATTATATGGTATGCATGAGAAAAGGTCGTCTGAAAGTGTAATTTTTGTTTTCAGGTGACTTGAGGCAAAGTATTTATGGATAAAATATACGGCGATAAAAGCCAAGCGGTCCTTGTCTCTATAATATTTTATGATACAATATGCCTCTTCTCTTGAGGGTCTGTAGCTCAGGGGTTAGAGCAGGGGACTCATAATCCCTTGGTCGTGGGTTCGAAACCCACCGGACCCACCAATTACCGAAGCCCGGACAAATGTCCGGGCTTTTTCTTTTGTGCTTTTTATCATGGTAGTGTTCGTTTGAAATAAAATATCAAAATTACCTGTTTTTTGTATTTATGTTTATCCAAAAAACAAAATATCAGATTTTTTATTCAATATTGTCTTTTTAAGCGCACCTTATGTGCGAAATTTTGATGCAGGTCATTATGGCTGTGCTATATGCGGTTACGCTTTGCTACAATGCGGTTTCTTCACATTTCTTAATACAATAATCATGAATCATCCGGTTTCTTGGTCGTCCAAACTTGGTTTTGTGCTAGCTGCGGCAGGTTCGGCAATCGGCTTGGGCGCAATTTGGAAATTTCCGTATACCGCGGGGACAAACGGTGGGGCGGTGTTTTTCCTGTTGTTTTTGCTTTTTACGATTTTGGTGGCATTACCCGTACAGCTTGCCGAGTTTTATATCGGCAGAACGGGCGGTAAAAATGCCATCGATTCTTTCAAAACCCTGCGTCCCGGTTCACAATGGCCTTGGGTGGGGCGTATGGGGGTAGCAGCCTGCTTTATCTTACTGTCTTTTTACAGTGTCGTCGGCGGCTGGGTGTTGAACTACGTCGTCCATAGCTTTACTGGAGAAATCCATGCCGGTGCGGATTTTGAGGCATTATTCGGTGCGACCATTTCCAGTCCTGCAGGGTCGTTGTTTTATCAAGGGCTGTTCATGCTGATTACCATTTGGGTGGTTCAAGGCGGTGTGTCCGACGGGATTGAAAAAGCAAACCGTTACCTGATGCCGGGCCTGTTTATCCTGTTTATTGTTTTGGCCGTCCGTTCACTGACGCTGCCCGGGGCGATGGAAGGGGTATCCTTCCTGCTGAAACCCGACTGGTCGCATTTGAAGCCGCAAACCATGCTTACGGCTTTGGGTCAGGCATTTTTTGCGTTAAGTATCGGCGTGTCTGCGATGATCACTTATGCATCTTATTTGGGTAAAGACCAAGATATGTTCCGTTCGAGCAATATCATTATGTGGATGAACCTTTTGGTTTCTCTGCTGGCGGGGCTGGTTATTTTCCCGGCGGTATTTGCTTTCGGTTTTGAACCGAGCCAGGGACCAGGTTTGATTTTCGTTGTTTTGCCTGCCGTATTCATGAAAATGCCATTGGGACAAGTTTTGTTTGCCGTCTTTATGCTGCTGGTGGTGTTTGCGACGCTGACTTCGGCCTTTTCGATGTTGGAAACCGTCATTGCCGCTACGATTCGTCAGGATGAGGGTAAACGCAGCCGCCATACTTGGCTGATTGGTACGGCAATTTTTATTGTCGGTATTCCCTCTGCCTTGTCTTTCGGTGTTTGGGGTGAGTTTAAAATCTTCGGAAAAACCGTTTTCGATTTGTGGGACTACCTGATTTCGGCGGTCATTATGCCGATTGGCGCATTGAGCGTTGCAGTGTTCACTGCGTGGGTTCAGGATAGGGAGTCCGTATTGGCGGATGCGGGTTCAGGCAGTAGCGTACCGAAAACCATTATCCGTCTTTGGTTGATGGTGTTGCGCTATGTTGCACCTTTGGCGATTGTCGTCGTATTTGTCAATTCCCTAGGCTTGATTTAAAAACTGTCCCAAAATGGCAAAGGTCGTCTGAAAATCTTGATTCGAGATTTTTAGACGACCTTTTGACTTTTAAGTTTTGTTGTATTCGGGAGAGCCTGCCTTTTTTGCCAAATACAATGTTCAGGCTAGGGTTTCGATGCGGTTGTCGGGCATGACCAGCCAGACTTTTGCCTCTTTGGCGCGCGCGGCGGTACGGATGGCGGCTTCGTCCATGATGGAGAACGCGGTGGAGAAGGCATCGGCAACGGCGGCGGTCGGCGCCATGACGCTGACGCTGCGGTAGCGCGGTGTGGCAGTGCCGGTGCGCGGGTCGAAGAGGTGGGTGAACTTGCCGGCTTCGTCCATCACGGTACCGTAGCCGCCTGAGGTGGCGAAGGCTTGGTTTTGCATGGGGATGGTCAGGAGGGTGGCTTCTTCGTTTTGGGGATTGCGGATGCCGACGTTCCATGTGCGTTGGTTGTCGGTGTCGAAGCCGCGGATTTCGCCCATATCGACGAGGGCTTGGCGGATGCCGTGTTGTTGCAGCAGGGCGGTGACTTTGTCGGTGATGTAGCCTTGGGCGATGCCGTTAAGGGACAAGCCCATGCCTTTTTGTTCGAAGAGGATGGCTTTTTGGTCGAAGACGACGTGTTTGAAGCCGACGAGTTTGAGGGCGCGCCGGATGTCAGGTTCGGACGGCGGGGTTTCGGCACGCGGGTTGCGGCGGAAATGGTCTGCGTAAAGATTCCACAATACTTGGACGGTGGGGTCGAACGCGCCGTCTGTCAGGGCGTGGATGTCGCGGCAGATGCTCAACAGGGCGAGGAAATCAGGCGGCGGGTTGTTCAGACGACCTTCTTTGTTCAGTCGGTTGATCAGGCTGTCTTCACGGTAGAGGCTGAAGATTTTTTCGAGGCGGGCGACTTCTGCGAGGACTTTGTTGACGAGGATTTCGGCTTCTTTGCGGTCAACGCCGAAGAGGCGGAGCTCGGCGCCGGAACCCAGCGCGATGCCTTTCCAAATGACGGGCTCGCCGGTAGTTGGTAACGGGGCAGGGCGGTTGCGGTTCAGGAGGAAGGGCGCGGTCGCTCCGGCGGCGGTTAGGGCGGCGATGGCAAAAAAACGGCGGCGGGTGAGCGGGGTGTTCATGGGTTGGGATGGGTCGTCTGAAAAAGGGGCGGATTGTTGGAAGACTGGGAAAACCGGTTTATCTGGGTTTGCGTTTGAGGACTTTGGGAAGGTGTTTTTAGGAGCGCCGTCATTTCCGCATAAGATTTTTATGGTTACGGAAAGGGTGGCGGGCGACGGCTGAAGCTTGATTTGCGCTGCGGCAGAACTTGTTTTCCCGCCATTAAGCCTGCCTTCACGCTTTGGCACCAAGCATCAACCGCCCTATCAGTCGCCCATTGCCGCCAGTAGCTCTGCCTGATGTTCGGCAATCAGGGCGTTGGTGATTTCTTCCAAGTCGCCGTCCATCACAAAATCCAGCTTGTGCAGGGTGAGGTTGATGCGGTGGTCGGTCACGCGGCCTTGGGGGTAGTTGTAGGTGCGGATGCGCTCGCTGCGGTCGCCGCTGCCGATAAGGGATTTGCGTTCGGCGGCTTCTTTGGCTTGAGCTTCGCGTTTTTGCGCGTCGTTCAGGCGGGCGGCGAGGACTTTCATCGCCTGCGCTTTGTTGGCGTGTTGGCTGCGGCCGTCTTGACATTCGACCACCATGCCGGTGGGCAGGTGGGTGATGCGGACGGCGGAGTCGGTTTTGTTGATGTGCTGACCACCCGCGCCGGATGCGCGGAAGGTGTCGATGCGCAGGTCGGCGGGGTTCAACTCGATGTCTTCGAGTTCGTCCGCTTCGGGCATGACGGCGACGGTGCAGGCGGAGGTGTGGATACGGCCTTGGCTTTCGGTGGCGGGGACGCGCTGTACGCGGTGGCCGCCCGATTCGAATTTCAGACGACTGTACGCACCCAAACCGACGATACGGGCGATGACTTCTTTATAGCCGCCCAACTCGCTTTCATTGGCGGAAACGATTTCGACCTGCCAGCGGTTGCGCTCGGCGTAGCGGCTGTACATGCGCAGCAAATCGCCTGCAAACAGCGCGGCTTCGTCGCCGCCCGTTCCGGCACGCACTTCGATGAAGATGTTTTTGTCGTCGTCGGCATCTTTGGGCAGCAGCAGTTTTTGCAGTTCGGTATCGAGCGTGTCGATTTTGGCTTTCGCCGCTTCGATTTCTTCGGCGGCAAAGTCTTTCATTTCGGGGTCGGACAGCATTTCTTCGGCATCCGCCAAGTCGCTTTGCGCCAGCTGATAGTTTTGGAACACTTCGACCACGGGCGTCAATTCGGCGTGTTCGCGCGTGAGCTTGCGGTAGTTGTCCATGTCGGACGTGGCTTCGGGCTGTCCGAGGAGGCGGGTGACTTCTTCCAGTCGGTCGCTGAGTTGTTGTAGTTTTTCTAAGATAGACGGCTTCATAATTCTTCCATAACAAATGCCGCCGGGAGTCGTCCGCGACGGCGCGAGGAAGCGATATTATAATGGGTTTGGTTGGAAATTCAAAAGGATATGACTGGAAAGGTCGTCTGAAAAGTTTTCAGACGACCTTTTGACAGTTTAACGTTTGTCCAATTTCCGCGCCAATGCGTTGCCGGTGCTTTGAATCAGGATAACGAGCAGTACGAGGATGGCGACGATGAAGATGATGACTTCGGTTTGGTAGCGGTAGTAGCCGTAGCGGATGGCGAGGTCGCCCAAGCCGCCGCCGCCTATCATGCCTGCCGCCGCGCTGTATGAGAGCAGGCCGATGGCGAGGACGGTGATGCTGGAAACCATGCCCGCGCGCACTTCGTTCAAGAGGACTTTGCAGACGATGGCAAGCGGCGATGCGCCCATGGCGGTGGCGGCTTCAATCACGCCTTTGGGGACTTCGCGCAGGTTTTGTTCCACCAGTCGGGCAAAGTAAAACAGGCCGGACACGCTCAATACCAGTGAGGCGGCAATCGGGCCGATGGTGCTGCCGACGATGGCGCGGGTGGCGGGTATCATGGCAATCATCAGGATGACGAAGGGGAAGGCACGCATCAGGTTGACTAAGTTGTCGAGCAGGAAATTTACCGGCTTGTTGTAATGCAGCTGGCGGTTGGAAGTCACGAAAAGCAAGACGCCCAGCAGGGTGCCGAAGATGACTGCAATCGTGGTGGACAGCCCGACCATGACGAAGGTTTCGCCCAAGGCGCGGACGATTTCGTCTTTCATGCCGACGATGGTGGAAACGGCTTGTTCGAATGTTAAGTCTGCCATATCAGTCCTCCCGAATCAGTTCGCGCCCGATTTCGGATTGGGCGTGGATTTGGTTGTCGTGTACTTCGACGATTTCCACCACTTTTCCTTTATCCAAGAGGGCGGCGCGGTCGCATAGGCGGCGGATGACGCTCATTTCGTGGGTCACGATGACGATGGTAACGTTGAAGCGTTTGTTGATGTCTTCCAAACATTCCAAGACGCTGCGCGTGGTGGCGGGGTCTAGGGCGGAGGTCGGTTCGTCGGCGAGGATGACTTGGGGCTTGGGTGCGAGCGCGCGGGCGATGCCGACGCGCTGTTTTTGTCCGCCGGAAAGCTGGGCGGGGTAGTGGTCGGCGCGTTCGGTCAAGCCGACGATTTCAAGACATTCTTTAACGCGTTCTTTGATTTTTTCAGACGGCCATCCTGCGATTTCCAAAGGAAAGGCAACATTGTCGGCGACGGTGCGGTTGCTCAAAAGATTGAACTGCTGAAACACCATGCCGATATTCTGCCGCGCCTGACGCAATGCGGCGGCATCGAGCGCGGTCAGCTCTTGTCCGCACACATTGACCTTGCCGCTGTCGGGACGTTCCAACAGGTTAATCAGGCGCAACAGGGTGGATTTGCCCGCGCCGGAATAGCCCATCAGACCGAAGATTTCGCCGTCTTGGATTTCGAGGCTGGTCGGCTCGACGGCGGCAAAACGGGTTTTGTCGCGCGTTTGGTAATGTTTGGAAACGTTGTCCAAAATAATCATAAATACTTCCTGATACTTCCGGAAAAAAAGAAGCCCGATGCTGTACACAACGGGCTTGGATATAAAGAAAGGAATAAAAACAGCAGAAAATGAAAATACGCTTTAGCTGTTTATGCCCGCAAGCTGTGTCAAATCGGCAATGTTAACTCATATACGACTATAATCAAAATCAGTAAATTTGTCAAGTTTTGATATGATTTGTAATTTTAAAATAATAAATTGTCAGTTTATTTGCCGAAAAGCTCCGCCACCATGCGGGCTTCTTCCTCGGTATAAGCCGCGCCGTTGAGCTTGGTGGTCAGGATAAATTCGCCGCTTAACCCTTGTTCGGCGCAGGTTTCGCGCCAGCCTTGCAGCTGTTCTTCGTCGCTGGCTTTACGTTTCAGACGACCTATGGTTTGTGCGGCCTGTTTGGTTTGTTCGTTCATTAGCGTTCCTTAACAAAGGGAAACAAAGGGCAAAGGTCGTCTGAAAACGGTTTTCAGACGACCTTTGCTATTCCTCTTTACACCGTTTGCGAATATTGGGCTTTGGTTTCCCTGTGGCGCAGGTGGTAGTCGAACACCATGGCGATATTGCGTATCAGGAAGCGGCCTTTGGGGGTAACGGTCAGTCCGTGCGGTTTCAGGCGGACGAGTCCGAGGGAGGCAAGTTGTTCCAAGTCGGCAAGTTCGTCTTTGAAATAGCGGTCGAACGGGATACCGAACACGCTTTCGTAGATTCGGTAATCCAAGGAGAAACGGCACATCAAATCTTGGATGATATTGCGGCGCAAAAGGTCGTCCTGATTGAGTTGGTAGCCGCGCATGATGGGCAGGTGTCCGGCATCGAGCGCGGCATAGTAGGCGTCGATGTCGCGTTCGTTTTGGGAGTAGGTGCTGCCGATTTTGCCGATGGAGGATACGCCGATGGCAACTAAATCGCAGTCCGCGTAGGTCGAGTAGCCTTGGAAGTTGCGCTGGAGGAAGCCTTCTTTGAGGGCGATGGAAAGTTCGTCATCGGGTTTGGCGAAGTGGTCCATACCGATGAAGACGTAGCCGCGTTCGGTCAGGGTTTGGACGCAGTATTGCAGCATATCGAGTTTTTCTTCGCTGCCGGGAACGGCTTCGGTATCGATGCGGCGTTGCGGCTTGAAGATATGCGGCAGGTGGGCGTAGTGATAAAGGGCAAGGCGGTCGGGATCGAGCGACAAGACAGTGTCGATGGTGGTTTTAATGCTTTCGGCGGTTTGGTGCGGCAGACCGTAAATCAAATCGACGCTGACGGATTTGAATCCGGCTTCGCGGGCGGCATCGATGACTTCTTTGGTTTCGTCGTAGCTTTGGATGCGGTTGACTGCTGCCTGCACTTTGGGATCAAAGTCCTGAATGCCGACGCTCATGCGGTTGAAGCCGAGCTTACCGAGCATGAGGACAGTTTCGCGGCTGACTTTGCGCGGGTCGATTTCGATGGAGTATTCGCCGCCAGGGATCAGTTGGAAGTGTTTGCGTATCATGCGGAATACGCGTTCGATTTGGTCGTCGCTCAAGAAAGTCGGCGTACCGCCGCCGAAGTGCAGTTGCGCGAGCTGATGCCGTCCGCCCAGATGCGGGGCGAGCAGCTCCATTTCTTTTTCAAGGTATTCGATGTAGGCATCGGCGCGGCTTTTGTCTTTGGTGATGATTTTATTGCAGCCGCAGTAGTAACAAATGGTGTTGCAGAAGGGGATGTGGATATAAAGCGAAAGGGGCTTGTTCAAAGCCCCCATACCGCGCTGATTCAAGGCATTGATATATTCGGCTTCGCGAAATCCGTCATGAAAACGGTCGGCTGTGGGGTAGGAAGTGTAGCGCGGACCGCTGGAAGGAAGGCTGGCGATGAGTTCGCGGTCGAACTCAGGCTTGTCATCGTTTCTATTGTGATTATTTTGTATCGGTATTACTTTCATGGCGTGTGCGTGATTAGAGTAATGAAGTTAGGCAATTTTCGGATAGTTTGGTAGAATGCCACAGTATGATAAACCTGTCTTGATATGTGTCAATAACTTACGTAATCATGACAGGATAAAAACCTTAATTTTAAGGGTGTTTTATGACCACACACAATGCTATGCATCAGATGAAAACCCTGTGTTCTTCCTGTTCGCTGCGTGAACTCTGCCTGCCTGTCGGGCTTTTGCCCAATGAGTTTGCACAATTGGACGCGGTCATCCGACAGAGCCGCCGCTTGAAGAAGGGTGAATATCTGTTCCGCACCGGTGAGCCTTTCGCGTCGCTGTTTGCCATCCGTGCCGGTTTTTTCAAAACCACGGTTGCCAGTCAGGACGGTCGCGATCAGGTTACCGGCTTTTTTATGTCCGGCGAACTCATCGGCATGGACGGCATTTGTTCCCATGTCCACAGCTGCGACGCGGTGGCTTTGGAAGACAGCGAAGTGTGTGAGCTGCCCTTCACCCACATCGAAGAGCTGGGACACAACATCCCCAGCCTGAGAAGCCATTTTTTCAGATTGATGAGCCGCGAAATCGTGCGTGACCAAGGTGTGATGCTGCTTTTGGGCAATATGCGCGCCGAAGAACGTCTGGCGGCGTTTTTGCTGAACTTGTCCCAACGCCTTTACTCGCGCGGATTTGCCGCCAACGATTTCATCCTGCGGATGTCGCGCGAAGAAATCGGCAGCTATTTAGGGCTGAAACTGGAAACCGTCAGCCGCACGCTGTCCAAGTTCCATCATGAAGGTTTGATTTCGGTCGAACACAAACACATTAAAATCCTTGACTCGCAAACTCTCAAAAAAATGGTGTCCGGCTGTTCGCACGCCATCTGATTGATACCGAGACTATTTTTAAACAGAACTCAAGGTCGTCTGAAAAAATTTCAGACGGCTTTTTCCATGCCTTTAACTTGTAGCATCTTCAGCATAATCAGCCCATTGGGCAGCCCATTCTTTCAATAAACGGTGGCGTTTTTTAAATGTCCGACGCAAGGTCGGCAATCCGATTAGCCGGTCAATCATTTTTCCCAGTCTGAAAGTAAATTCCACCGTATCCGTCACGCAGGTACGCCCTCCGGAAGATTTGAATTCATGCGTATGGCGGAAGGAGCGGTAAATCCCGTTCAACATCAGGTCGGTAAACGATTGGTTCGGCTCAAGCGAAATGATTTCGGCACGATGCCGCAACCAAATCCCGCAAACTCTGTATCTGAAATCCAAAATATCTCCCCGCGCCCAGTATTCCTTTTCCGACAGCCATTGCACGTCAAACGGAAACTGACAGGCAAATCCGTGTCGGGAAGTGCAGTAGCGGAATATCGGTTCGAGCGGCGCATCCAGCCGGACGCTGAGGGTGTAAGTCAGCATGATATTGATCGTTGTGGGTAAAGATGGGGATATTGATAAGAGTGGTGCGGTCGGTATCAGTTAGTTCATGATTACTTTGAACGGTGTGGATTGGTTTTGTATGGATAATGGAATAAATAAAGGTCGTCTGAAAATTTTCAGACGACCTTATAGATAGGACTGATTAGATTCAATCTATTGAATAGATTGCTTTATTGTCTTCAATTTGCAGAAATTCTGACCATGCTTTTTTGTTTTCTTCTATTCGTTTTAACTCAGCATTAGTTTCGTTAATTTTTTCTTCATAATATTCTTTTTCTTCTTCTAGTCTCTTGAGGAAATCTTGTTTCCATGCGTTGAAATTGTTGCCTGGTTGGTAGTAGCAACCTTTTCCTTCAGGTAAACGAAGTAGTTCTAATTTTTCATAAGTATTTAACATTTCATATTCTTCGTATGATATAGATTTTATTCTAATAATTTTTATTTTGATATTCCGTAATTCATCTTGTTTGTCGTGTAAGGATTTTGTTTTTACTGTTAGCCAATAATTAAATTTATAGTTAAAAACAGCTTTTGATTTATCAAATATTTTGTTGTTCCCGAAAGCAGGAGCTATATCTGCATGGCTAGTTAAAATAAGAAAGTGTATAGCGTCGTCACCATTAGAAAGATAGAACTTATTTATTTCGTTGATGTCTGTAAAGACTAATTGTAATTGCTCCAGTAGAGTATATCGGTTTAATAAACCTTGAAAGTTGTAAAGAGTGTCTAATTCATTATCTTGTGAAAATTTATCAATTGTCAGGCAGTTTAAAGCCAGTAATTTTAAAATTATACTAGGAATGAAAGAACGAAGAATGTCGCTATACATTCTTTCTTGAGGGTTAATATATTTTTGGCTTATTTTGTCTCTAGATATTTTGCTATCTGAATAAAAGTCTTTGATGGTAATTTTGGAATCTTCTCTATTGTTTGATTCACTATTTTTTGACAGGCTGATTGATATAAACTTTAGAATTTGGAATAAAAGATTGAAATAGCTTTTGAGCTCGTAATGTTGGTTAATGGTTTTTATTGCAAGGCTATTACTTAATTCTTTTGATGGTTTATATGTAGTAATTATGTCAATTTTGTTAGTATAAATATAGTGTAATGATTTATATATTGATTCTACGTTAATCCTTTCAATAGCTTTATTATGCTGCTCCAGCAAAGAAAAAAACGTCGATTCAAACTGTTGTAGATTAAAAATCTCTGACTGGCGGCTTTGTTGTTCTACCTGTTGGCGTTGCTGTTCTGCCGCCTGTTTCAATTCTTCGCGCGTCGCTTTCATTTCCTGCGCTTGTTGATGAATGGTATAGAGCAGGCCGATAAGGGCTAGAAAGCTGATGATGGGGTTCAGCGTACCGCCCAGGTAGTCACCGAATGTTCCCCATGTGGCAGGATCATTAGAAAGCTTGGCTAGGAAATTGTCTAATATGAGGGAGTTTTTATGTGAATTATTAATGAAATCTTCCCATGTGAAGTAATTACAAAACATAGGTGATATATTAAATTTCAAATAATAAAATGTTAAGGCAACAGCAAAAAATAAAAAAGCAAATCCGCCTAATACCCATAATAACCAGCCAGGCTTACTTTGGTTTGTCATGATTATTTTTCCTTTTTTTGTACTCATAAGGTCGTCTGAAAATTTTCAGACGACCTTATTTTATAAATCCGAATCAGCAATATCCATGCCGTTGTTTCCGCATATGGGGGAATTGTGATGCGGGGATTTCCTAGTTTAATCTGCGGTATGTTTGGCGGGTATTCAGCCCAGCATTGCCAAAAGTTCTTCTTCGCTCAATACCGCGACACCCAAGGCATTGGCTTTTTCCAGCTTGCTGCCGGTGGCTTCTCCGGCGACGACGTAGTCGGTTTTTTTGGACACGCTGCCGGAAACTTTGCCGCCTGCTGCTTCGATCAAGGCTTGGGCCTGGTCGCGTTTGAGGGTGGGCAGGGTGCCGGTTAACACAAAGGTTTTGCCTGCTACGGCTTTGTTGACGTCGTCTGAAATCGTTGCTTCTTGGTTTTCAGACGACGTTTGGGCGAAGAAGGTTTTCAGGTTTTCGAGCAGGGCGGCGTTTTGTGTCTCGCTGCGCCATGCTTGCCAGTCGGCGGGGAGGGCTTTGTCGGTTTGCAGGCCTTCTATGCTTTTGCCGGCGAGTTCCCACAAGGCTTGGGCTTTGTTTTCGCTGATTTTGAAACCGGGCAGGCGGGCAATCCAGCGTTGCGGCTCGGCGTGGCGGGCGGGCGGGATGGTAACGGCTTGGGTTTGCGGGGCAACGCCTGCGGCAAGCAGCTCGTCTATCATCGCCTGCTGCGCGTCTTGGGAGAAGAAGTGGGCGATGGAGCGGGCGACGACGGTGCCGATGTCGGGCAGGCAGGCGAGGATGGGTTCGGGGGCGCGGCGGACGTGTTCCAACGTGCCGAATGCTTGCGCCAGTGTTTTTGCGGTGCGTTCGCCGACGTGGCGGATGCCGAGCGCGAACAGGAAGCGGGCGAGTTCGGGCGTTTTGCTGGCTTCTATGCCTGCAAGGATGTTTTCCGCCCACTTGGTCGGTTGTTTTTTGCCGTTTGGGATGTTGGATTCAGACAGGTCGCCTGAAACCGTTTCTGCGTCGCCATTTTCGTTTTCAGACGACCTTTTATCCGCCGTTTCCTTCATTTTTTGTAAGGTCGGGATGTCGAGGCGGTAGAGGTCGGCGAAATGGCGGACGAGGTCTTGGGCGACAAGTTGCTCGATTTGTTTTTGACCGAGTCCGTCGATGTCCATGGCTTTGCGCGAGGCGAAGTGGATTAAACCTTGCGCGCGTTGCGCCTGACAAAGCATACCGCCGCTGCATCGGGCGACGGCTTCACCTTCTTCGCGTTCGATTTCGCTGCGGCAGATGGGACAGTGGGTTGGCAGGCGGTAGGGCTTGTGGAGCGGAACGGATTGGGTTTGGTTGGCGGATGGTGTTTCGGCAAACAAGTCGTCTTGTTGATGTTTGAGGTCGTCTGAAACGGCAACAGCGGTTTCCTGCATCGGGCGGCGTTCGAAAATCACGCGCACGACTTCGGGAATCACGTCTCCGGCGCGGCGCACGACGACGGTATCGCCGACGCGCACGTCTTTGCGCGATACTTCGTCCTGATTGTGCAGGGTGGCGTTGGTGACGGTTACGCCGCCGACGAATACGGGTTGTAGGCGGGCGACGGGGGTAACGGCGCCGGTGCGCCCGATTTGCACGTCTATGGCTTCAACGACGGTCAGGGCTTCTTCGGCGGGGAATTTGTGGGCAATCGCCCAGCGCGGCGCGCGGGAGATGAAGCCGAGTTCGCGCTGTTGCGCCAAGCTGTTGACTTTGACGACCATGCCGTCGATTTCGTAGGGCAGTTCGGGGCGTTTTTGCTGCATTTGTTCGTAAAACGCCAATACTTCGTCGATATTCAGAAAACGGTCGAAATTGCCGTCGGGCAGGCTGAAGCCGAGTTCTTGGAAATAGGCGAGTTCTTGGATGTGTTCTTCTGCGACGAAACCGCCTTGCTGGCGGGCGATTGAGTAGGGAAAAAAGTGCAGTTTGCGTTGCGCGGTGATGCGCGAATCGAGTTGGCGCAGGCTGCCGGCGGCGGCGTTGCGCGGGTTGGCAAAGGGTTTTTGCCCGTTTTCGGCTTGTCGTTTATTGAGGGCGGCGAAATCGGCTTTGAGCATCAGCACTTCGCCGCGCACTTCGATGAGTTCGGGCGGATTATCGCCGTGCAGCCGCAGGGGGATGTTGGCGACGGTTTTGACGTTTTGGGTAACGTCTTCGCCGGTCGTGCCGTCGCCGCGCGTCGCCGCCTGCACCAATACGCCGTCGCGGTAGAGCAGGCTGATGGCGAGGCCGTCGAATTTGGGTTCGATAACGTATTCGGGATTGCCACCGTCCAAACCGTCGCGCACGCGTTGGTCGAAAGCGTACATTTCGGCATGGTCGAACACGCCGTTTTCATCTTGCGGGGAAAAGGCATTGGTCAGCGACAGCATCGGTACTTCGTGGCGCACTTCGGCAAATCCCGCCAAAGGCTCGCCGCCGACGCGCTGGGTCGGGCTGTCGGGCAGCTTGAGCTCGGGATGGTTTCGTTCCAACGCTTCGAGTTCGCGGAATAATTTGTCGTATTCGGCATCGGGTACGCTGGGCGCGTCGAGGGTGTAGTATTCGTAGGCGTAGCGGTTGAGGAGGTCGGTGAGGTGGCGGATGTGTTGTGCGGCAAATTGTTTTATATCACTATCAGACGGTTTAAGAAGATTGGTAAGGTTAGTGTTATGTTTTGAGTTTGGATTCATGAGAGAAGGTTTCAGACGACCTTTGTCTGATACGGGATGGGACGGTCAAAGGTCGTCTGAAAAAGGATAGGTTGAAAACAGTTGAATTTTACCCGAAAAAAAGCGGATATGCCGTAACGACATATCCGCTTTGATTACATTCGATTTTAGGAGAACAGGCGCAGGGCTTGTTTGCTGCCCGGTTTGATGCCGACTTTGACCATTTCTTCCTGACGCGCCAAGACGTAATTGCGAATGTCTTTGAGCCATTGGGTAGAAACTTCTTCCATTTTGTCGTTGACCAAATCCAAGCCCAACTGACCGGAGAGGCGTACCGCCAAGTCCATGAAGAGGTCGAAGGTTTTTTCGCCGGCAGGCGCGTGCGGGATGTCGAGCAGCATGCTGAAGCCTTTGTAGGACTGGTTGTCCAAAAGGGCGTTGGTAAACGCGTCGCCTGTGAGGCTGTGGATGGCAAACATCGGGCTGCCGGTTTGTCCGGTGTAGTGGAATGCGCCGTCTTCGCCCAATACGAAGCCGAGGTTTTCAACAGAAGCGCGCAGTTCGACGCCGCTGATGTTGCTGTGTGAAACCAAGTGGATGGCGATGGTTTGATCGACGCGGGCGCAGAAGGTGTCCAATGCCTGCGCAACTTCGGTAAATGCCGCCAAATCGGTGTGGAGGACTTTGCCGCCCATCAGTTGGGCAAAGGTGTCAACTTGTTGGTTGAACTGTTGCAATTCTTCTTGGGTTGCCAAACCGTTGCGGCTGACTGCTTGCAGGCCGACGACGAAACCTTGGTAATACACGCTCGGAATCGGTTCGGCAACTTGGAAGCGGTCGTCCATGGTGCAGCCGATGATTTGGAAACGGTGGCGGTTGGACAGGCGGGGCAGGGCGTGCAGCTCTTGCGCTTCGGAGAGGGCGATGTAGGCGAGGTAGTCGAAGCGCGGGTCAAACCACGGCAATTCGACTTGAGACAATTCGTCCAAGCTGACCAAAGGCTGGTTGGCGGCGGACGGCAGGTTGACCGGCTCGTCGCTGGCGGCTTGGGTGGTGATTTCGTTGTTCAGTCCGATGACGGTATGCTGTACCGGCTCGTCGGTAAAGTCGTCTTCAATCGCCAACTCGACATCGGTTTTGATGGCGGAAGGTTTGGCGAGTTTGGCTTTGGCGGCGAAGATTTCGTCTTGTTCTTGCAGATTGCGCAGCGCGGCTTCTTGGGCTTTGTTCGCTTTTTTGACGAACAGGCCTTTGCCGCCGGATTCTTTACCGTCGCGCACATGGCTGGTTTTACTGTTCAGGAGCGCGTCTTTGTCGGAGTGGCCGAACTGCTCGCGCACCTGTTTGCGGTATTGGTTTTCTTGGTACATATTGTAGGCGATGACGGCAAGGATGACTGCCAAGCCTAAGACGATGAAAATCATGGGTAATCACTTTTTGTAAGAGCGGCATTCCGTCTTCGTTGCCCAGGGCGGTTTGCCTTTGGGCGGTATGCGGAATCGTATTGCCGCGAGTAAGTTCGTCGGAGTCGGACACGGATTGTCCCGTATGAACATTCAATTATAACGAAAATAAACTTTTCTGACAGCAAATGCCGTGAATGATAGCCCAAAATCGGGCTGGGTCGTCTGAAAAATGCTATATGGCATTTTTGAGCGATTAACGGACAACCGGAAAACCCGCCGCCTGCAATCTTTGCCAGTCGAAAAAGTGGCCGGGGTCGGTTTTGCGGTCTGGGGCGATGTCCTGATGACCAGTAACGGCAGTGATGGGGTAATGCCCGACCAACGCGTGCAGCAGGGTTTCCAGCGTTTGATATTGCGCCTCGGCAAACGGCTCGAAATCGCAGCCTTCCAATTCGATACCGACCGAAAACGCGTTGCACTTTTCACGTCTGCGAAACGACGACACGCCCGCGTGGTACGCCATATCGTCGCAAGAAACGAACTGCACCGCCTCGCCCTCGCGGGTAATCAAAAAGTGGCTGGAAACGCGCAAGGTGTGGATGACGCTGAAAAACGGATGTTCATCGGGGTCGATGCGGTTGGTAAACAGTTTTTCCACCGCGCCCGTCCCATATTCGAAAGGCGGCAGCGAAATATTGTGTAAAACCACCAGCGACACGGCTTCTGATTCTGCCCGCGGCTCGAAGTTCGGAGAAAACGCGCGGCGCACAGGCTGCCACCAGCCTTGTTGCCAGTCAATGTCTTGGCATTCGGACGGAAGATTCATATTCAGACGACCCTTTATTTCAGACGACCACTGAGGCGGAAAAAACATACGTCGGGCGCGTGCGCGGGGAAGAGGGCGCGCATTTCGGTTATACTGTCGCACGACGTTCACAAATCAAAAATCCTACCATGCTGAAAAAAATGTTGAAATGGTTTGCGGTATTTTTTGTTGCCGTTGCCGCCGTGTTCGCCGCCTTGCTGTTCGTTCCCAAAGACAACGGCAAAGCATACCGCATCAAAATTGCCAAAAACCAAGGCATCTCTTCCGTCAGCCGCAACCTTGCCCGGGATGGTATCGTATATAACCGCCATGTATTGGTAGCAGCCGCTTATATAACAGGCACACACAACAAACTCAAAGCAGGCTCGTACCGCCTTCCTTCCAATATTTCCGCATGGGGCGTTTTGCAGAAAATCCGCAGCGGCAGACCCGATGCCGTTACCGTTCAAATCGTCGAGGGCTCACGTTTTGCCACGATGCGTAAAATCATCGACAACACCCCCGACATCGAACACAAAACACGCGGCTGGAGCGATGCGGAACTCATGCAGGCAATTGCCCCCGACGCGCTCAGCAGCAATCCCGAAGGCCAGTTCTTCCCCGACAGCTATGAAATCGACGCAGGCAGCAGTGATTTGCAAATCTACCAAACCGCTTATCAAACCATGCAACGTCGTCTGAAAGATGCTTGGGAAGATCGCCAAAGCAGATTGCCCTACAAAAATCCGTATGAAATGCTCATTATGGCGAGCCTGATTGAAAAAGAAACCGCCCACGAAGACGACCGCGCCCATGTTGCTTCCGTATTCGTCAACCGCCTTAACATCGGCATGCGCCTGCAGACCGACCCGACCGTGATTTACGGCATGGGCAGCGCGTATAAAGGCAAAATCCGCAAAGCCGACCTCCAGCGCGATACGCCGTATAACACCTACACACACAGCGGCTTAACCCCGACCCCCATCGCCCTGCCGAGTAAAGCCGCACTTCATGCCGCGGCGCATCCGTCGAATGAGAAATACCTCTATTTCGTCTCCAAAATGGACGGCACCGGCTTGAGTCAGTTCAGCCATAATCTGGAAGAACACAATGCCGCCGTACGCAAATATATTTTGAAAAAATAGGTTGAACTGAGCTTCACAAGCAACAAAGGTCGTCTGAAACCTGATCTTCAGTTTCAGACGACCTTTTTATCTTTCGCAAGCCTTAAGCCGCTTCCCAATAATCGATGTAAAGCTGCAATTCCATCTGATTGCGCCACTCGTTTGCCACGGGGCGGTAAACCGTGCGGATGTATTCGGGGATGTCTTCGCTGCACCGCCAAAACATGGCTTCAAATTCGTAGCCGTCTTTTTGCAGCCAGACTTTTTTGTGCTTGCCCTCCGCGCCCAAAGGTTGCTGGCGGATGACGTGAAACTCGTCGGTAAAGCTCGGCGGCGCGAAGCCTTGTCCCCAAACATGGCGGGCGAGGTTTTGCGCCTGTTCCAACGTGATGTCGCAGGCTTTCAGGCTGCCGTCGGTGATGAAGGTTTGCGACAAGTCGTCTTCGCACACCATTTCGCGCACGGCTTCTTCAAAGGCCGTCTGAAACGCGGGAATGTTGTGTTCGAGTATGCTCAAGCCCGCCGCCATCGCGTGTCCGCCGAATTTCAAAATCAAATCGGGATGGCGTTTGGACACCAAATCCAAAGCGTCGCGCAAGTGCAGGTTGGGAATGGAACGCCCCGAGCCGCGCACTTCGCCGTTGTCCGCCGGGGCGAACACGATGGTCGGGCGGTAGAAGCGGTCTTTGAGGCGGCTGGCGACGATGCCGACCACGCCTTGATGAAAGTCGTCGCGGTAGGCGACCAAAGTTGTCTGACCCGAAGGCAGGGTTTCGGGAAAGGCGTTCAGCGCATCTTGCAGCATGGACTGCTCGATTTCGCGGCGTTCGATATTGAGGTCGTTCAACTGCGCCGCCAATGCCTGCGCTTCAGCGTCGTCGCGCGCCAACAGGCAGGCGATGCCGACCGACATATCGTCCAGCCGTCCGGCGGCGTTGATGCGCGGCCCCAGTGCAAAACCCATATCAAAAGGCTGCGCTTTGCGCCAGTCGCGCCGCGCCACTTCAAACAGGGCGCGGATACCGGGACGCATTTTGCCGGAACGCATCCGTTTCAAACCTTGCGAGACGAGGATACGGTTGTTGTGGTCGAGGGGGACGACGTCGGCGACGGTGCCGAGTGCGACCAAATCCAAAAGTTCGCCCAGATTTGGTTCTCTAAGGTCGTCTGAAAAATAATTGCGGCGGCGCAATTCGGCACGCAACGCCATCAATACATAAAAAATCACGCCTACGCCCGCCAGACTTTTGCTGGGGAAGCCGCAGCCTTTTTGGTTCGGATTGACGATGTTGCAGTCGGGTACGGTTTCGGCGGGCAGGTGGTGGTCGGTAACGATCACGTCCAAACCCAATTCCTGCGCCCGCGCCACGCCTGCGATGCTGGCGATGCCGTTGTCAACCGTAATCAGCAAATCCACGCCTTGCGCGGCGGCGATTTCGGCAAGCTCGGGCGTTAAGCCGTAGCCGTGTTCGAAGCGGTTGGGTACGAGGAAATCCACCGCCGCGCCCATCGCCGCCAAGCCGCTCATGCCGACGGAACACGCGGTTGCGCCGTCGGCATCGTAGTCGGCGACAATCAGGATTTTTTCCTTGCGCTCGATGGCATCCGCCAGACGGCGGGCGGCGGCTTCGCAATTCATCAGCGATTGATAAGGCAGAAGGCCGGCGAGTTTGTCGTCCAATTCGGCGGGACTCTGTACGTCGCGCGAGGCGCACAGCCGGGCGATTAAAGGGTCGGCGCCGGCGGTGAGTAAATCATCGAGGACGTTTTGGTTGACGGGGCGGGTTTGGATTTTGACGGGCATGGTGTGCGGACGGGGTATAGTTGTATTTGAGGGGATGTATTTTAAGGCGGGAAAGGTCGTCTGAAAACCTAAAAGCAAACCAAAATCTGCTGCTTGGGTTCAGACGACCTTTTATTGCGAAGGACAAGGAGAACCTCTTTCTCGTTTTAAGTTTCCGGGACAAAGTTGTCGTCAAACAAATTGTCCTGCTGTATTTCTTCCCATTCGTCCTGTTGTCTCAGCAAATCGAGTTTTTTGTTGCGGATTTTGGTTTTGCGCATATGCAGCAGGCGCATGACTTGGTGTTTTTGATCGTCCGTCATCTGCTGCCAATACAATCTCTCTTCACGACTGCGCAGGCAACCTTTGCAATAGCCCTTTTCGTTGGCTTCGCATACGCCGATGCAGGGGCTGGGGATGGGGAAGAAATCGGGTTGTTCCATGATGAAGGTGCGGAAAGGTCGTCTGAAAGAGTATAGCCAAGGTGCAGGGTTTCGGCCAGGTATGGTTGTCGTTCAGACGATTGATGGTCTATTTTAATTGCTTTTAATTGCTTTTAATTGCTTATGAGATATGTTCTCTTATTTTGATGTTCAAAGTGTTATAGGGCGTCATGATGTTTTTAATTTTATCGTTACAGAATAATAATGTTCTCATCCATTAAATTTAAAACTCAAAAAAGCTTAGCTTGACGATACGCCGACTGTGCTGAATCCATCCGAAATTTGCTTATTTTACACGATCGGATAAGTAGCTGAAATCGGATTGGGAGATTTTGAAAGGACAGATAAAACGAAAGGTCGTCTGAAACCTTTTTTAGGTTTCAGACGACCTGTTTTAAATCTCAAATCGTTCCGTTATTAACGGTCGATGTTGACGGGTTCGCAGTTTTTCACGATGAAGCGGTTGCGTGAGTCGGTTACACCCACAACTTCAGAGGTTGTGTGGGTGTTGCGATCGATGTAACCCGCAGACATAGAAAAACCGCGTTTGTTGGTGAAGGTTGTACCGGTGCTGTCAGAGTGGCTTTTATCAACGCGCAGGCTGATTACTTTGCCGGCTGCATTTGCGGACGCGCCTACTGCTTTGCCACTGCGGTCAAATTCGTAAACGACATTCAGTTTTTTACCGTTGTCGCATTTGTAAGGAACGTAGCCGGCAGGAGCGGCAGCGGCAGTCATGGAAACACCGGCGGTCAGTACGGCTACAATAGCGGCAGATAAGAATTTCATCTGGTATTACTCCATAAAAAAGATTGATGTGTGGCGTGGACTACCCGGCGCCATCTTTGCTTTGAAAGCAGAGCATATTTTATCCCTTCGCAAAAAATATACAATATGCTGATATGCAAAGCTGTACTAAGAAATTTTCGGGAAGGGTTATTCTGGTTGAAAAAATCCAATAAGTTGAAAATTTATCTTAATGAAATTATTAAATTTATTTTTTTATCTATAACATTCAGATATTTAGATTATTGAAAAAGGCTGTTGTACAAGCCGGAAAGCTTTTTTCCAATACGCAGCTTTAAATCATATACAGATGATAGTGTTGTTTTTCGGTCTCAGTTCGGATTTAATATAAAAAGCGATACAAGGTCGTTTAAAAAAGTTCCCCGACCATAAAATGCTGATGATTGGAGATTTTCGATTCGGTACAGCTTATTTTTAACATGTTCCGGCATGAAATATCCGAAATGTCTGTTAGATAATCTCTTGATTTACGTTAAAATACGCCTTTTTTTGTGAAGGTCGTCTGAAAAAAGACGGAGAGAATGATGTCTGAACAACATACACACGCTTCGACTTGGAAAAGCAAAATCAATGCGCTGGGGCCCGGAATCATGATGGCTTCGGCGGCGGTCGGCGGTTCGCACCTGATTGCCTCGACGCAGGCGGGCGCGCTTTACGGCTGGCAGCTTGCGTTGATTATCATTTTGACCAACCTCTTCAAATATCCGTTTTTCCGTTTCAGCGCGCATTACACGCTGGATACGGGCAAAAGCCTGATTGAAGGCTATGCGGAGAAAAGCCGCGTTTATTTGTGGGTATTCCTGATTTTGTGCGTTATCTCGGCAACGATTAACGCGGGTGCGGTCGCCATCGTGACCGCCGCCATTGTAAAAATGGCGATTCCTTCGCTGACGCTGAATGTCGGCGCAATTTCCGCGCTGATTATGGCTTCCTGCCTGATTATCCTGGCAAGCGGACGCTACAAAGCCTTGGACAACGTTTCCAAAATCATCATCGTCAGCCTGACGATTGCCACAGTTGCCGCCGCCGCCATCGCCATGTCGCGCGGCATGCAGATGAAACCCGACTTTATCGAGCCTACCCCATGGACACTGGCAGGCTTGGGCTTCCTCATCGCGCTGATGGGCTGGATGCCTGCGCCGATTGAAATTTCGGCCATCAACTCTTTGTGGGTTACTGAAAAACAACGCATCAATCCTTCCAGCTACCGCGACGGTATTTTCGACTTCAACGTCGGCTACATCACCAGCGCAGTGTTGGCGGTCGTCTTCCTCGCCTTGGGCGCGTATGTGCAGTACGGCAACGGGGAGGCAGTGCAAATGGCAGGCGGAAAATACGTCGGTCAACTGATTAATATGTACGCCGTCACCATCGGCGACTGGTCGCGACCGATGGTCGCATTCATCGCCTTCGCCTGTATGTACGGCACAACGATTACCGTAGTGGACGGCTACGCGCGCGCGATTGCCGAGCCGGTACGCCTGCTGCGCGGCAAAGACAAAACGGGCAACATCGAACTGTTTACCTGGAACATTTGGGTCGCAGGTACGGGCTTGGCAGTGATTTTCTGGTTCAACAGCGCGATGGCGGAGCTGCTCAAATTCGCCATGATTACCGCCTTCGTTTCTGCCCCCGTGTTCGCTTGGCTGAACTACCGCCTCGTTAAAGGCGACAAACGCCACAAACTGACGGCAGGTATGGACCTCCTCGCCATCCTCGGCTTGATTTACCTGACCGGATTTACGGTTTTGTTCCTGCTGAACCTGACAGGCATCTTGGCTGCACCTAAGTAAGCCCAATCAAGTAAGCCCAATCAAAACAAAGGTCGTCTGAAAACCGGATTTTGGTTTTCAGACGACTTTTTTGTTATGGGTTGGTTTTGGGAAGAAGTTATTTATTGGTATAGGTGAATGATATTACGAAGTTCATGATTATAATCAATAATTCGTAAAACCTATTTGAAATAAGATGAAAGAAGGTCGTCTGAAAATCTTAGTTTGAGATTTCAGACGACCTTCTTCAATAGGGCAAACCCTTACGCTTCTTCCGCTTTGCTGCGGATAATCAGAAGCGGCAGGTGGCTTTGGCGCATAACGGTTTCGGCGAAGCTGCCCATCAGGAGGTGCATCAGGCCGGTGCGGCCGTGTGTGCCGAGTACCAGCAGGTCGGCGCCGTTTTCATCGGCGTAATCGACCAAATCCTGCGCCATTTCGCGTGCGCCTTTGTTGGCGACCAGCAGGTGTTTGACAATGTTTTCCACGCCGTTTTCGCGGGCGGTTTTTTCAGCGAAGTCCAAAACTTCGTTGCCTTGGGCGACGGCGGCGGCCTCGTAGCTTTCGTGTTGCAGGAATTCGGGGGCGAGCGCCATATATTCGGCGGGGTTGGCGACGTGTACCAAAGTCAGGCGGGCGTTGTTGACGCTTGCCAACTCGGCGGCGTGTTTCAGGGCGTTGAGGGAAGTTTCGCTGCCGTCAACGGCTACAACCAGATGTTTGTACATAGTTCATTCTCCTTTTGCGCCGCAGGCGGCACTTTGTTTCATGCGGTTGGGAAGGGTCCGATATGAAACGATTATAGACTCTTTCGGGCTGCTGCAACAGCCCGTCTGCTTTCCAGTATAATATGTGTCGCATTCGTCCGCAGCGTTTTGCGTTGATTTTCATTCATTTATTGATATATCACAAGGTTGGGTATGAACGACACCGTTTTTCTTCCTTCGCGCCGTTTCGGCGGTATTGCCAGACTCTACGGAGATGAAGCACTGGCGCGGTTTTCGCGCGCGCACGTCTGCGTGGTCGGCGTGGGCGGGGTAGGTTCTTGGGCGGTGGAGGCTTTGGCGCGGACGGGCATCGGTCGTTTGACCTTGATTGATTTGGACAACGTCGCCGAGTCCAATGTCAACCGCCAGCTTCATGCGCTGACCGACGATTTCGGCAAGGCGAAGGTAACGGCGTTGCGCGAACGCATTGCCCAAATCAATCCGAAATGCGAAGTGGAGGAAATCGAGGATTTTGTGACGGAAGACAATCTGGAAACGCTTTTCAGACGACCTTTCGACTTTGTGATCGACGCGATAGACCAAGTGCGCGTCAAGGCGGCGATGGCGGCTTATTTTGTGCAACACAAACAGCCGTTTATCCTGAGCGGCGGCGCGGGCGGACAGAAAAATCCGGCGTTGATTCAAACCGCCGATTTGAGCCGCGTTACCCACGACCCGCTGCTTGCCAACCTGCGCTACACCTTGCGCAAACGCTACGGCTTCAGCCGCGATACCAAAGAAAAAATGCGCGTGCCGTGTGTGTTCTCGACTGAAAACATTACGCCGCCGCAATCGGGCGAAGCGTGTTCGACCGATACTGCGCCGCAAGGGCTGTCCTGCGCGGGCTATGGGGCGAGTATGCTGGTGACGGCTTCGTTTGGGCTGTATTGTGCGCAGGCGGCGGTAGAACATATTGCGGGACGGAAGTGAGAGGAACCGATTTTTTAAAACCTATTTTATCGCCAGCTTGATTTATGCGGTGTGGTTCGGCGTGTTGATGTATGCCGTCGATCCGATGTTTGGCGAAATGGGATGCGACATGCAGTCGGGAGATTATTTGTGTTTTCAGGACGGCTCTCAGCGGCCGTTTACCAATTTCCTTTATCCTTTCCTGTCCGTTCCGATATTCAGCCTTTTGCACGCTGCCATCATGAAGTGGCGCAAACGCTGCTCGGTCGGGATGATTTGGTTTTTGGTCGGCTGCGAGTGGCTGCTGCTATTGGCTTGGATAATTGCGATGCTGGTGCGCGATGGCTTTGTGTTTTCCCGTGATGCCGTTACGGTACTGATCGGTTCGTTTTTCGCCGTTTTGCCGCTGCTGGGCATGGCGTCGGCGCAAACGCTTGCCATTGCCATCGCTTCTTTGAAAAGCCAACGCAAAAAAGGCTGATTTTTGTTTTGCCGCACTCGTTTGGGCGAAGCCCGCTGCGTTTTCAGACGACCCCGTTATTGATTAACCACCCATCAAACCTAATAAGAAAAAGCTCCTCTAATCATGCCTTCAGAACACCTTATCTCTTCCGCTGCGGCAACGTCGTCTGAACACACTGTCGCGTGGGTATTCGGCCAACCCGTAACCGATTTGCCGCAGGATTTGTTTATTCCGCCCGATGCGTTGAAGGTTGTCTTAAGCAGCTTCCAAGGGCCGTTGGATTTGCTGCTTTACCTTATCCGCAAACAGAATATCGACGTTCTCGATATTCCGATGGTGAAGATTACCGAGCAATATCTGCACTATATCGCCCAAATGGAAGCGTATCAGTTTGATTTGGCGGCGGAATATCTTTTGATGGCGGCGATGCTGATTGAAATCAAATCGCGCCTGCTGCTGCCGCGTCCCGAAGAGGTCGAGGATGAAGAGGCGGACCCGCGTGCCGAGCTGGTGCGCCGCCTTTTGGCTTACGAACAGATGAAGCTGGCGGCGCAGGGTTTGGATGCGTTGCCGCGCGCGGGACGGGATTTTGCTTGGGCGTATCTGCCGTTGGAAATCGCGGTCGAAGCGAAGCTGCCGGAGGTGTATGTCGCCGATTTGACGCAGGCGTGGCTGGGCATTTTGTCGCGGGCGAAACATACGCGCAGCCATGAAGTGATTCAGGAAACCATTTCCGTGCGCGCGCAGATGACGGCGGTTTTACGTCGTCTGAACGAGAGCGGGATATGCAAATTCAGCGATTTGTTCAAACCGGAGCAGGGCGCGGCGTATGTGGTCGTCAATTTCATCGCGCTCTTGGAGCTTGCCAAAGAAGGTTTGGTCCGCATCGTCCAGCCGGACAGCTACGGCGAAATCGAAATCAGCCTGAAACAGGAAAATTTAGAACGCCCGGAAGCGGAAGAGGGCATTTCAGACGACCCCGCCGCCGACGTTGAAGGCGAAACGGCATGATGATTTCACGCTTGGCAAACCCATACCCATTTCCATCAACTGCCCTTTATATAGTGGATTGACTTTAAATTAGGACAAGGCGACGAAGCCACAGACAGTACAGATAGTACGGAACCGATTCACTTGGTGCTTCAGCACCTTAGAGAATCGTTCTCTTTGAGCTAAGGCGACGCCGTACCGGTTTAAAGTTAATCCACTATAAACAAACAGGTACGAATTTATGAACAGTGTTTCCCCGTTCAACCGTAAAGCCTCGCTGTGGGCGGTCGGTTTGATGTTGTTCGCTTTGTTTTTCGGTGCGGGCAATCTGATTTTCCCCGCTTATCTCGGACAACAGGCGGGGGAAAGCTGGTTCTCTGCCATCAACGGCGCACTGCCGCTTTACAACGTCGGACTGGGCTGGCTGCTGCCCGCAACCGTCGGCTTTATTTTAGGGTGCATCCTGAACGCCGCGCTCAAGAAAAAACATAAGGCTTAAATCACAAAACAAAGGTCGTCTGAAAGATTTCAGACGACCTTTTCAACGCTTCTCCAACCAAAAAAAGTAACACCCGCCCGTCTAACCGTGTTCTAATAATGCTTTACATTTACGCTGAACGAGAGAAAAGCCATGACCGCACCTCAAACGCCCGTTATCCGCTCCCTGCTCGACACCGACCTGTACAAGTTCACCATGCTTCAGGTGATACTGCACCAATTCCCCCAAACCCACAGCCTTTATGAGTTCCGCTGTCGCAACAAAGACATGGTTTACCCGCTTGCCGACATCCAAAGCGACTTGGAACGAGAGCTCGACGCACTCTGCCAACTGCGCTTCACCCACGACGAACTCGACTACCTGCGCAGCCTGCGCTTCATCAAAAGCGACTTTGTCGACTATCTCGAACTCTTCCAACTCCAACGCCGCTTCGTCAAAGTCAGCCCCGACAATGAAGGTCGTCTGAACATCCGCATCGAAGGCCCCATGATTCAGGCGATGTTCTTTGAAATCTTCATCCTCGCCATCGTCAACGAACTCTACTTCCGCCGTCTCGAAACTCCCGCCGTCATTGAAGAAGGCGAACGCCGCCTCCAAGCCAAAGCGCAACGCCTCAAAGAAATCTCCGCCGCGCAAAATCCCGACGATCCGCCATTCCTCATCTCCGACTTCGGTACCCGCCGCCGCTACACCCTCGACTGGCAGGAACACGTCATCCGCACCCTGCTTGAAGCCGCACCCGACATCGTGCGCGGTACCAGCAACGTTTATCTCGCTAAAAAAATCGGCATCACCCCCATCGGCACGATGGCGCACGAGTTTCTCCAAGCCTTCCAAGCCCTTGACGTGCGCCTGCGCAATTTCCAAAAAGCCGCCCTCGAAAGCTGGGTACACGAATACCGCGGTGACCTCGGTATCGCATTAACCGACGTGGTCGGCATGGACGCCTTCCTGCGCGACTTCGACCTCTATTTCGCCAAGCTCTTCGACGGTCTGCGCCACGACAGCGGTGATCCCTATGTATGGGGCGACAAAGCACATGCGCACTATAAAAAACTCAAAATTGACAGCCGCACCAAAATGCTGACTTTCTCCGACGGGCTGGACATCGAACGCTCGTGGGCGTTGCACCAATATTTCAAAGACCGTTTTAAAACCAGCTTCGGTATCGGCACCAACCTCACCAACGATATGGGGCATACCCCGCTGAACATCGTTTTGAAACTCGTCGAGTGCAACGGCCAGTCCGTCGCCAAACTCTCCGACTCTCCGGGCAAAACGATGACCACCAACAACACCTTCCTCGCCTACCTGCGTCAGGTGTTTGACGTTCCCGAGCCGAAGGCAGAGGGCTGATTAACTGAAGAAAAGGTAAAAGGTCGTCTGAAAACTCGGATTCAGGTTTTCAGACGACCTTTTGATGGGTTGAACCGCTTGGAATATAAAGTTTGAAATAGGCAAAGACAAAAAACAGCCCGGTCAAAAATGACCGGGCTGTTGAATTTTTGGTCGGAGTGAAAGGATTCGAACCTTCGACCCCTTGCACCCCATGCAAGTGCGCTACCAGACTGCGCCACACTCCGACTCGATAAGTTTCGGATTATAGTTTTCTTGTCCGGCTTTGGCAAGCGTAAGGCAGGGCGGTTTGGGCTATCTGTTTGAAGCGGCTTTGAATTTGTTTGACGTAAGGTCGGGTAGGGCAGACGGGATGTCTTGTTCTTCACTTGAATCCGCCATATTTTCAGACGACCTTTGTTCGGCAAACGAGTGTGGCGGAATTTTATGGCTGCTATATAATTGCTGCTTTGATTTTTAATGAAAAAACAGGGCTGATGGACAATATTTTGCATGAATTGTTTGCGCGTCAGGCGTTTACGTCTAGCTTGGTAGAGCGCAATTTCGGACAGGTTTCGGGCTGGATTGAGCTGGTCGGCGTATTGATGCTGATGGCGGCGACGTTTTGGCTGTCAAACCGACTAAAAAACCGTTATTTCTTTGCGGAACAAGGTAACTTCGCGCTATTGCGGCATATCGGCAGGCGGATTTTGTGGCCGGTGCTGATGATGATTTTCGGTGCGGCGGCTTTGTTTGTCTGCAACCTGACGGAATTTCGGGCAGTATGGCTGCATCTGCTGATTTTAGCGGCACGCTGGATGATTCTGATTCGGGTGAGCGTGGCGGTCGTTCATGCTGCTTTGCCGCAGAACAGGCTGACCGACTGGCTGGAAAAATCGGTCTCCATGGTTTTGTGGGTAGGCTTCGTGCTTTGGCTGTCGGGCTTGGATGATAAGATTTTGGCGATGCTCGACGGTATCAGCTTCTCGGTCGGTTCGGGCAAACTGAGCCTGTTGATGATTCTGAACGGGATTTTGTGGGTCGGACTCCTGATGATAGGCGCGTCGTGGCTGGCGCGCTTTATCGGCGAGCGTTTGGAGAAAAGCAGCCTGGACAATAATCTGTCCATGATTTTGTCCAAAATCATCAAAACGGTGATGATGGTTTTGGCGGTATTGATTGCGCTGCCGCTGGTGGGGATTGATTTGACGGTATTGTCGGTGTTCGGCGGTGCGTTGGGTGTCGGTATCGGTTTCGGCCTGCAAAAAGTGGCGAGCAACTACATTTCAGGCTTCATCATTTTGGGCGACCGCTCCATCCGCATGAACGACCGTCTGACGGTCAATAACTTTACCGGCTATGTCACCAAAATTACCTCGCGTTTTGTCGTGCTGCGCGATGCCAACGGTACGGAGGCGCTGATTCCGAACGAGACGTTCGTTACCTCGATGGTGGTCAACGAATCTTATACCAGCCGCGAATTGCAGCAGGCGTTCAATATACAGGTTGCCTATCATTCCGACTTGATTAAGGCGCTGGACATCATTAAAAGTGCAGCCGCCGCACAGCCGCGTGTTTCCAAACATCCCGCTCCTTTGGCGGTGGTGACCAATTTCGGCGACAACGGTATTGATTTGCGCGTGACATATTGGGTAAAAGATCCTGAAAACGGCTTTGCCGCGCTGCAATCGGCGATTTTTCTGGATATTTGGCGGCAGTTTAACGAACACGACATCGAGTTCCCTTATCCGCAACGCGAAGTCCGTATCTTGAATGAAGAACTGGAGCCGAGCAGCATTGCTATGATCAAGGCGGGAATGCAGGCGCGCAGCGATACCAAATCCGATCCCGCGATGGACTCTGCCGGAGACGATTGATGGCAAAGCCCTTGAAGTATCCCGTGTCCGCGTTGGTGGTTTTGCATGATGCCGACGGCAATATCCTTCTAATCGAACGCACTTCGCCGCAAGGCTTTTGGCAGTCGGTAACCGGCAGCATCGAGCCGGACGAAACCATAGAGGAAACCGCCAAGCGCGAAGTTTGGGAGGAAACCGGCATCCGCCTTGCGGACGGACAGCTCTGCAACTGGCACGACAGCACGGTTTACGAAATTTACCACCACTGGCGGCACCGCTATCCCAAAGGCGTGTTTGAAAACCGCGAACACATCTTTTCCGCCGAAATCCCGCGCGATACGGTGATTGTTTTGCAGCCTGACGAACACGTCGCTTACGGATGGTTCGGCATAGAAGAAGCGGCGGAAAAAGTGTTTTCCCCGTCGAACAAAAGGGCTATTTTGGAATTGGGGAAAAGGTTGGGGAAATAGAACCAGCCTGATTGCTTAAAGGTCGTCTGAAAATAGCGATTGCGTTTTCAGACGACCTTTTTCCGCATTTTCAGAGAGTCTTTTGTTTGCTATACTTCCGCCGTTCAAACTTCCGTCAAATAAAGGAAATAAAATGGCAGACTTCAATAAAATCCTGACTCCAGGCGATGTGGACGGCGGCATTATCAACGTCGTCAACGAAATTCCCGCCGGCAGCAACCACAAAATCGAATGGAACCGCCGCCTCGGCGCATTCCAACTTGACCGCGTCGAACCCGCGATTTTCGCCAAGCCGACCAACTACGGCTTCATCCCGCAAACCTTGGACGAAGACGGCGACGAATTGGACGTATTGCTGGTTACCGAACAGCCTTTGGCGACAGGCATCTTCTTGGAAGCGCGCGTCATCGGTGTGATGAAGTTTGTCGATGACGGCGAAGTGGACGACAAAATCGTCTGCGTTCCCGCTGACGACCGCAACAACGGCAACGCCTACAAAACCCTTGCCGATTTGCCGCAGCAGCTGATCAAGCAAATCGAATTTCACTTCAACCACTACAAAGACCTGAAAAAAGCAGGTACAACCAAAGTTGAATCTTGGGGTGATGTGGAAGAAGCAAAAAAAGTAATTAAAGAATCCATCGAACGTTGGAATAAACAGGCTTGATGTTTTATTTCAATAAATAAGGAAAGGTCGTCTGAAAATGGTTTTCAGACGA
>NZ_KV812087.1:94524-118094 GCF_001813335.1 Neisseria sp. HMSC055H02
TCGTCTGAAAATGGTTTTCAGACGACCTTTTGATTGGAATAGGGGTAAGAAATAATATTGATAGGTCTCTTATGGCAACATAGAAATAAACAAGTCAGGTGCTGCCTGCCCTAGGTATTCAAGATGGCGGTTATTCAAGATGGTTTAAAAACTAAAGCCTTGCTAAAACAGCAAGGCTTTAATCAAAACTGGCACGCCCACGGGGAATCGAACCCCGGTTACCGCCGTGAAAGGGCGATGTCCTAACCGCTAGACGATGGGCGCGGATAAATAAATTTTTTGGCGCACCCGGAGCGATTCGAACGCCCGACCCTCTGGTTCGTAGCCAGATACTCTATCCAACTGAGCTACGGGTGCGCTGTAACAAAGATTGAGATTATAGTGAGGGGGTGGAATTCTGTCAAGGGCGTTGTTGGAAAATAAACAGGGAAAGTGTAAAATGCGCGGCTATTGGTTGAATTTACAGGAAAATAAAATGGAGAGCGTTTCTCGCTGGCCGTTGTTGCAGAAGGCATTTTTCCGTTTCGGGAGACCTGTGGTTGTGGTGGATTTGGAAACTACCGGCGGGAATCTGTATCAAGACAGGGTAACGGAAGTTGCTTTGCTGCGTTTCGACGGACAAAGCGTATGCCGTTATGAGTGGTTGGTGAATCCGTGTAAGCCGATTCCTGAATTTGTCGAGCAACTGACGGGCATCAGCAATAAAATGGTAAAAACGGCCCCGTTGTTTGCGGAAATTGCTTCACAGTTATTGCCGCTTTTACAGGGGGCAGTGGTGGTGGCGCATAACAGCCGTTTCGACTATACCTTCTTGCGTCACGAGTTTCGCCGTGCCGGAATTGATTTTGCTGCGCCTGCTTTGTGTACCGTCCAGTTGTCGCGCCGCCTTTATCCTGAGTTTTACAAACACAATTTGGACAGCATTATCGAACGGAACGCAATCGCAGTGGAAAACCGTCATCGCGCGATGACCGATGTCTTGGCTTTGAGCGATTATTTGGAACACAGCTTGCGCGAAAAGAATACAGAAGATTGGGATAATTACTGCCGGTCTTTGATGAATCCGAAAATGCTGCCGAATTGGGTAACGGATGCTTTGGCGGCGCAGCTTTATGCGTTGCCGGACAGCGAAGGTGTGTTGGTCTGGTTTGATGCATTCGGCAAGGCGCAAGCGGTAGTTGCATTAGAGAAGGCGTATAGCGAAACGGCAGAAATGCTGCATGGTAAAAAAGTTCCGCTTTATCTGAAGGCTGCTGCTTCTGTGCGTTTTATTCCTGCGTTGGGCAGCCTGCATTCGGTATGGCTGAAGGCGCAGGTAATGAGGGAATATGGTATCCGCCCGCCTGAACGAGTCGTTTCCAAGCCTACTGCATTTTCTACGGTTCGTTTTTCTCCCGACGAACACGGTGTTTTGCAGGCAAGGATTGTGCCTTTGGATAACGGCAGCCGAGTTGTCCGCCCGTATGGGTTGTTTATCCATAAAAAAGCCGCCAAACGCGCACTTAATAGTTGGGCGCTGGAAAACAGACTTTGTCCTGATGCCTTGAATATCCTGCCTGTTGCAAATGGAAAAGGTGTGCCGTGTCCTATACAGGCACTCGGGCAATGCGACGGTGCCTGCCGTACCGAGGATGGGATAGAAGCGCAAAACGGACGTATCCGCGAATTGGCGCATTTGTTGCCCGTTGCAGACTGGGGGAGGGCGCATGAGGTGGAGATTACGGAAACGGACGGCTTATCCGGAAAAAGCATCACTTTGCGTTGTGCCGGCGGGGCGATTGCTATGCCGGACGGCGGCTGGTACTTTGATGACAGTCTGCCCGCGTTGCTGAAAATGAAATTCAGGCGGGAGCGGGAAAGTGTCAAAATTATTGCTTAATGTAATAATGGCGAAAATGGAATAAACAGGTTTCAGACGACTTCTGATAACCTGCTTATTTTTTAATCAGGTTTGTTTTTCTTTTGGGAATCAATATGAAGTAGGATTTATACACAGCTTGTTTACATCATTGCATGTAGAAATTGTGCATTGTTCCGGTAATTGCACGTTACAATATAGGTCGTCTGAAACCGATTGTATGCCTGATAATGAATACGCCAAAAATTATTTTTTTCGATATTGATGACACGTTATACCGAAAATATACCGATACGCTGCGCCCGTCTGTTGCTAAAGCGATGGAGGCATTGAAAGCGCGGGGTATTTTGACGGCGATTGCGACGGGGAGACCGCCGGTGGCCATTCCGGGTAAGGTGAAAACCCTGATACGCGACAGCGGCATTGATATGCTGGTTACAATTAACGGGCAATACACGACGTTTCACGGAGAGGTGTTGCAGGCTTATCCGATGATTGAAGCCGAATTGGAGCGGATGTGTGCATTTTTTGACAGTCAATATATTGATTATGCTTTTGTAAATAATGATGAAATTGTCGCATCGGCTGCCGGCGGAAGGGTAAAAGAAGCCTTGTCGCACATCCTGCCTGCTTTTGAAGTGGATAAAGAATATTTCCGCAAACAATCGGTTTATCAGATGCTGGTGTTTGCAGACGATGCCCAGGAGCAGGAGATTATCGGAAAAATCCAATCCGAAGGCTTCAAATCCGTGCGTTGGCACGAGTCTGCGCTGGACATGCTGCGCCGCGAAGGTTCAAAAGCAAGAGGCATTGCACATGCAGTAGAAAAGTTGGGCATAGGCATGGAAGATGTTATGGCTTTCGGCGACAGCTTTAATGATTTGGAAATGCTCTCATCCGTCGGTTTCGGCGTGGCCATGGGAAACGGTGAGGAGGCAGCGAAGGCCGCGGCGAAATTTATTGCGCCGAGTGTAGATGAAGATGGCGTGTACAGGGCTTTGGTTGAATTGGAAATTATTGATGGATAATGATTTATTTAGAGTTAGGTCGTCTGAAAAGCAGGTTTCAGACGACCTCTCTGTTGGAATAGTAAAAAGTCGGCATGGGGATTTCGGGCTGAGTCCAGGAAGATTATAAAAAGATATCCCGAAAATCTCCCATTTCAAACCGCGATAAACCAACTAAAATACAGCTGTAAATATTTCGCTATTACAATAAAACGCCGTCTGAAAACAAGCATGATTGGTTTTCAGACGACCTTCAAACCGCTTCCTAAATTGTCCAACCAAGAAACAGGAGAAACCAAATGGAAGAAACATTTGTCCAAACGCTGACCATCGCCGGCTCGGATTCCGGCGGCGGGGCGGGGATACAGGCGGATTTGAAGACGTTTCAGATGCGTGGCGTGTTCGGCACCAGCGTGCTGACAGCCGTGACCGCGCAAAATACGCTCGGCGTATCGGCGGTGCATCTGATTCCGACCGACATCATCACTGCTCAAATCGAAGCCGTCCGCTCCGATTTTGAAATCCGCGCCTATAAAATCGGGATGCTGGGTACGGCGGAAGTGATTGAATGCGTTGCCGAAAATCTGAAAAAATGCCGTTTCGGCAAGCGCGTTCTCGATCCGGTGATGATTGCCAAAGGCGGCGCGCCGCTGTTGCAGGACTCCGCCGTCGAAGCGATGAAACGCCTGCTTCTGCCTGATACCGACATTCTGACGCCGAACCTGCCCGAAGCGGAAGCCTTGGCGGGCGTGCGCATTGAAAACCGCCAAGACGCGGAACGCGCTGCCAAAATCCTGCAAGATTGCGGTGTGAAAAACGTGGTGATTAAAGGCGGGCATTTGGGCGACAGCCGCAGCGAATACTGCACAGACTGGCTGTTTACGCCGGATGAGGTGTTTGAATTTACCGACCGCCGCTTCCCGACGGCGCATACGCACGGTACCGGCTGTACGTTCTCCGCCTGTATCGCCGCCGAGCTGGCAAAAGGTTTCGAGACACTCGAAGCCGTGCAAACCGCCAAAAAATACATTACCGAGGCGATTCGCAACCCTTTGAACATCGGCGCGGGACACGGTCCGGTCAATCATTGGGCTTATCGGGATTGAGGGATATGGAAAGGTCGTCTGAAAACAGAAAATCCGTTTTCAGACGACCTTTTGTTGTGGCATCCGTTGATGGCAAACATCAAGCCGGATTCATGAAGCTTTCGATTTCTTGTAAGGAAATGTCGGGCGTCGCGCCGTGTCTGGAGGCGACTAGGGCGCCGAGAGCGCAGGCGAAGGTGATGGCTTCTTGAGGCTCGGCATTGTTGAGCAGTTTGTAGGTCAGCCCTGCCAAGAAGCTGTCGCCGGAGCCGACGGTATCGGCGACTTTGATGCGGAAGCCGCAGTGGCGGTAGAGTTCGCCGTCTTTGTATAAAATTGCACCGTGTCCGCCTAAAGTGACGCAGATGGTTTGTGCGCCGGTCAAGCGGTTGAGGTAGGCGATGTTTTGTTCGATGCTGTGGTGGGGCGAGCCGTAAACTGCCGACAGTTCGTACAATTCGTCGTCATTGAGCTTGAGCATATCCGCACGCTTCATGGTGGCGAGCAGGCGGTCGGTATCGTAGTGGGGTTTGCGCAGGTTGACGTCAAAGATTTTGAATTTGGCTTTTTCTATCAGTTTGTCTAATGCCGCACGGGAAATCTCGTCACGTGTGGCAAGGCTGCCGAACACGAAGGCATCGGATTCGGCGACACGCTGCAAGGCGGCATCTTCGACGACGATGCGGTCCCATGCGCAAGGATACACGATTTCGTATGACGCGCTGCCGCATTTGTCCAAGATGACTTTGACAAGGCTGGTATCACATTCTTTGCACACTTGCAGCAGGTCGGTGTTGACGTTTTTCGCTTGGATTTGGCGCAGCAGCTCTTCGCCGTCGGCATCATCGCCGCGGCGGCTGATGATGGCGGTATCGACCCCGAAGGATTGCAAACGGACCAAAACGTTCAGCGGCGCACCGCCCAACACTTTGCCGCTTGGAAAATCGTCCCACAACACTTCGCCGAAACTGGTTACTTTCATTTTAGACCTTCCTTGCTTTGAGTTGATCGGTTGGAACTGCTGCGCTGCGTACGGCTTACCTATCATGTATTTGTAGTAAAACTCCAATACTTAGGCGCGTAAGTATTATGTTTTAAAATCTACCGACTGACAAGCAATCGTAGGCTTATCCGTCAGGAAGTTTGATTCATCACAATATTGCGTTACAGGCGGCCTGATTCGGCAAATTAGCAGGGTTTATTTTTCTTTCATTTTATAAGTGCTTTGGGAAGGAGATATACTGATTTTTGAAATTTAAATACAAATCGGCAGAATATGTTTGAACAGACGGGCTATATTCCGATTTTCTTCATTTCATTACGATATTTAAAAACCCTCTCTTTGAGCCTATAATGTGGTCGTTAAAAATACCGAAAGGTCGTCTGAAAACGTGAATATCCATTTTCAGACGACCTTCATTAACGGAAAGAACAAATCATGCGTCCATTAAATGCCCGAATCCGCTTGGACAATCTGCGCCACAATTACCAAACCCTGAAACAGATTCACGGCGGCAAGATGCTTGCCGTCATTAAAGCGGACGCTTACGGACACGGCGCGGTACGGTGCGCCCACGCATTGTCCGAAATTGCCGACGGGTTCGCCGTCGCCACGGTGGACGAAGCCGTCGAATTGCGTGAGAGCGGCATTACCAATCCCATCGTATTGCTCGAAGGCGTGTTTGAAGCATCGGAATACGCCACCGTTGATAAATACAATTTGTGGCCGGGCGTCGGCAGCCAGTGGCAACTCGAAGCCTTAATCGCCCATCATTGGCATAACCCCGTCAAAGTCTGGCTCAAAATGGATTCCGGCATGCATCGTGCCGGCTTCTTCCCACACAACTACACTTCCGCCTACACCGCCCTGAAACAATGCAAACACGTTGACAGCATTGTTAAATTCAGCCACTTCGCCTGTGCCGACGAACCCGACAACGGCATGACCGAAATGCAGCTTGAAGCCTTTGATTTGGCGTGTGAAGGCTTGGAAGGCGAAGAAAGCCTCGCCAATTCCGCCGCTATCTTGAATATTCCCGAAGCGCGCCGCGACTGGGGACGCGCCGGACTGGCACTTTACGGCATCTCTCCGTTCGGCGGCGTGGACGAACGCCTGAAACCCGTCATGCGTCTGACTTCCCGCGTATTCGGCGAACGCATCCTGCAGCCTCATTCTCCCATCGGTTATGGCGCGATGTTTTACACCAGCAAATCTACCCGCGTCGGCCTCATTGCCTGCGGCTACGCCGACGGCTATCCGCGCCGCGCCTCGACCAACTCGCCCGTTGCCGTCGAAGGCAAACGCAGCCGAATCATCGGCAGGGTGTCTATGGACATGATTACCGTCGAACTGGATGCTTCCAAAGAAGGTTTGGGTGCTGAAGTCGAATTGTGGGGCGATGTCGTCAACATCAACGAAGTCGCCGAAGCCGCCGGTATGATTCCGTATGAAATCCTTTGCAACATCAAACGTGCGAAGTTTACCTATTCGGAGTGATTTAGGTGGCGGTTTGAACTGAAGGTCGTCTGAAAACAAAGTTAACGGTTTCGTTACATGGTTTTCAGACGACCTTTGTCTTGCCATCATTTTAAGAAACCTTATTTTATAGTGGATTAACTTTAAACCAGTACGGCGTTGCCTCACCTTAGCTCAAAGAGAACGATTCTCTAAGGTGCTGAAGCACCAAGTGAATCGGTTCCGTACTATCTGTACTGTCTGCGGCTTCGTCGCCTTGTCCTGATTTAAATTTAATCCACTATAGATTGAACGGTTGCAGCAGGATTGATGAAACAGGTAACTTAAAACAAACATACTTAACTTCGATATTTCAGGATTCCACCCCCGTCATTCCCGCGCAGGCGGGAGTCCACCGTAAAACTTGAGACCCTCTGATTTGAAAAACAATTCCTGAAATTCCAACATGGATTCCCGCCTAAGCGGGAGGGATGGAACATGTAGGTTGCGTATCGAAAAAATAATTTAGTTATAGAGGCCCGGGCAGTTTGGAATGAATAGGGTTTGAGTACAGAAAATGGCAGATTCAAGGTGAAAAGCAAAATACCGCGGCTGTCGGACGGCCGGTTTGCCCGAGCATTAAAATTGCTTCTGGAACAGGTATTAATATTCCCCACGATATTCCCGAATATCCACTGTTGTATCATAAAGCCCGATTTGTTCGGGAGTGTGTTTCACAATGCCTGTATATTCCAAGCTGCTGTCTTCATAGCGTTTGAACTTGAACACGGCATCGTTCATCAAGCCTTTGTTAAACAGATTGAGGCTGACCAGCAAATCAAAATCGGCTTGGTTTAAACCCGTCACTTTTTGAAACAAGCCTGTATCCAGTTGGCGGATGACATCTTCCAGCATATATTCCCGATAATCGGTCAGATACATAAAAATCGGAATGCGTGTGGCGAATTTCATCAGTTTTTCTTGAATTTGTTTGCGCAAAATTTTTTCCGCTTTTTCTTCATTGCTGATGGCTTTTTTCTGCTCTTTGCTTGGATTGTCGCCTGCTTCCCGTTTGGCTTCTTTCACCGCTTCGGATTTGTTGATGATGGTTTCCAAATCCAAATTCAGTTGGCGGAAGCCTTCGATATTCATCAGGGCTTTCATCGCTTGTTCGTTGTTTTTGAGTTTTTTCAGCGTGTCGTTGTCCACGTTCACCAACAACGCACTTTCCCAACGGCGAGCCAAAAGCGTGGCGGTTGTGCCGCTCATTGCCATATCCAAAATGCCCGAAGCGTCAATCGCTCGCATAGAGCTGCCGTCATACGCCAACACGGGCAGGAATTGGATAAATTCCGCGACTTTCTTTTCAGGATTGATGCTGTCGGTGTTGAGTTGGCAACTGTAATCAGCAAGCTGGCGCAGGGCGCGATCCGGTGCAAAGTCAAATACATAGCAATTTTCTTTCAAGATACATTGCTCGTTGGGGTTGTCGGGATTATGCCTACGCAACACCCACGGCGTTTGCACTCGGAATGCCGCTTGGAAATAGGTTTCAGGGCTGGCAAGGTTGCGCAACATAAAAATCCCTGCCCACGGCGCAACGGATACGCCGGTCGTCAATTTGCCGCAACTGAGCGTAATACTTTTGGATTGCAACGGTTTTTCCATCGCTTTTTTTACCGGAACCAAGGCTTCTGCGCCTATGCCTGCTTCATTGCCTGCGGCGACAAGGATTTGATAGTCGTGATAAAAGGTATTTTGTTGTTGCGCCAATAAATTTTTCATCGCATAGCAGCTTGCCACATTCGGCAAAAACCAAAAAGTATGCAGCAGACTGCCTAATAAATGCGTATCGCTAAACGGCATCGGCGGACGCTCTGCGCCCATTTTCAGATTATCCACCGTCGTAGAAAGCAGTTGTCCGCGGATCAAATCCAGCCATTTTTGCACTTCGCTTTCATATTTGAATTTGGCTTTGTCGCCCTCGCCTACGGCAGAGAAAAAAACATTCAAATCAAACTCGGCAAATTCGCCTTTTAACGCCACTTCCCGAATCTCATCGGGCAACTGATAAGTGAGCATCACCATTTTCGGCAGCGATAAATAAGGGTTGTTATCGCCGTGCCATGCCGCTTTGGCTTTCTGCTCGTCGGAATACGTCCAGTTGAAAATCTGCTCTTCAATAAATTCGCCCGAATTGATGGCGCGAAACGGCGTACCCGACAAATAAAGATAATGGTCTGTCGTAATCGGCAACAAATCCTCATCAAAATAATCGGGCGAATCCAGCTCCATCTCTTGTTCTTCGGCATGTTGCTGCTTGGCTTGTGATTTTTCCCATTCACTGTCGGCAAACAAGTCTTTTGCCTTATCCCGCCACGCGCCGTAATGGTATTCGTCAAAAATTACGCAATCCCAGTTAATAGCGTGTACCCACTCGTTTTTCAGCTTAATGCCGCCCGATTTGCTTTTACCCAAATAATCTTGGAATGAACCGAAACAGATTTGCGGAAAATCGGCGTGCGGACGCCAATCGCTGCCATCGGTTACAAAACGCCAATCCTGAAAATCCAAATGGTCTTGCAAATCTTCCTGCCACGCATTTTGCACTGCGGGTTTGAAGGTCAAAACCAACACCTTTTTCCAACCCATTTTTTTTGCCAGCTGATAGGCTGCAAAGGTTTTGCCGAAGCGCATTTTTGCATTCCACAAAAAATGCGGAATTTTGCCTTTGTTCATCGGATCTTCGGTAAAACGTTGGAAATAATCCGCTGCTTTTTCTACCGCACTTTGCTGCTCGGGGCGCATACCGAAATTGAAAATTGCCTTTTTCTTTACCGCAACACCCGTTTTCAGTTCTAACAATGCCGTCTGAACATCTTCTACCGTACATTCAAACCACTCGCCTTTAACCCGTTTAACCCCATGTTTGAGCAAAACTTTGTGTACATCGTGATCGGTAAAAAACGAACCGTCATCACGTACCGCATCTTCGTCCAATTCAATGCGGTAGCTTTGACCAGGCTGTTTGACAGGAAATTGCGCTTCCACACGCTCTTTGACCGATTTGGCGGTATAGCCCACTTTCAGACAATCGGGATAACGGATGTCGGAATAAGCATAAATTTTAGGGCGGCGTAAAGGGGAAAGGTAAGGCATAGGATTTCCTTAGCGTTTATTGTGTTTGGCTTGTAGGGTGGGTTTTAGCTTACCAAATACGCAATATCGTCTGAAAATGGTGGGCTAGAAAGCCCACCCTACGGGTTATTCGTTGTTCATCGGCCGGATCATGGATTCGATAAATTCAATTTCCGCCTCACTTAAACCATATTTTTCGTAAAGTTCTTTATCCGTCCACGGTTTGGAAAAATTTTGCATTGGGACAAGTTCATAGACTTTTTTAGGCGCATCTTGGGTATTTTTAATCAGCAACACCAAAAAACGGAAAAAACGTGTTTGAATATAGCTCATGACGTTTTCACAGATTTCTTTGCTGTCAAACGGACCTATAACCAAATAGGTTTCAGTACAAGCCGAATTAGGTTCACCATAAATCGGATAATTTAAAATTTGATGGGGGAAAGTTTCTCCAGCACCATAAGCTCGCCCAATATAAACTTTATGATTGCCTATCCATTGTTTATTAATAGGAATTTCTTCCCTGCTTAAATAACCTGTTCCGCCGTTTTGATAGAGTTTGACAATGTTATGCGGCATTTGATTTTTTAAAGGCGTGGTTCTGCCTCGTACATTTGTAGCCAAATTAAAAGGCTTTCTTGAACTGACTAATTTACTGAAACTCTCCTCTTGCTTGGATTTTACTTTGCTTAAAATCCCAATCGCATTGTTATACCTAATAAACGTATCTATCCCATCTTCTTTTAACGGACGCTTCATTTCTGAAATCACTTTGTCTTTTTCGTGCGTAATGACTAGGCAGTCGCCTTTACGCTGCTCTTCCCACAGAAAATAACAAACGCCACCTTTAATGCTTACGCCTGCAAAGCAATCAGTTGAATCTGGATAATCATGCAATACAGAAAAGCGTTCATCGTTCAGCATTCGGTTACGGAAATTATCTAACCCCTTTCCACCGGCATACCAACGAGCCGGAATAATCATAGAAAGATATTTTGGCTGTAATTTAATCGCCTGTTCTACAAACTGATCGTAAATCGGCTTGGCGCTGGCTTGTGCGCCGCCATCGCTCAACTGATACGGCGGATTGCCGATAATCACATCAAATTTCACGGGCAATTTCTCACTTATTTGTTTTAAATCCTGATGAATAAAGGCATAGGCGTGGCTTTCCAACTCATCGCCGCGGTCATACACTTGGCGGCTTGCGCCGCATTTTGTGCAACGCCCATTTTCCCATTGGTGCTTTAAAGGCATATAAAAAATATGCCCTTGCGGATCGGCAAACGCTTCGCAAACGGAATATTTGCCGTCGGCTTCACGGCTGCAATAGAGCGTGCGGCGCGACAGTAAGGCGGTCAGTTCTGTTAATCCCAAACCGAAAATCTGCTCGGTCAGAATATGGTTGATCCGTGTTTGCAAATCGGGAATTTCGTCTTTCAACCCTGTCAACAGCCGCTTGGCAATTTCACGCAAAAACACGCCCGATTTGGCGGCAGGGTCTAAAAACGTGGTTTTTGATGAGCAAAACAGTTCTTGCGGCAGTAAATCCAACATCTGATTGGCAAGAGCAGGCGAAGTAAACACTTCGTCATTAGATAAATTTGCCAAACAGGAAAGCACGTCGGGGTTGTAATTAATTGAGGGGTTCTGCATTTTCGATGTCCAAAAAATAACGGCCTTTAAATTCTTGTAGGGACTGATAAGGCGAACCTGCGTTATCCACTAAATATTGATATTGGAAATCGTGCCGCTTGAGCGAAAACCGGCGTGGAAACGGTACGGGCGACCATTGCGAAAAATGCAAGGGTTCGCTACTTTCGGTGTAACGCATCGTTAAAGCGTCGCCATGCACAATATTCAGGCGCAAAATAAATTCCAACGTGTTTAGAAAAGCTTCACCCGGTAAACGGGAAAGCTCGGTTTCATATTGCAAAACGATATAAGAAAACAACCGTTTGCGACAGGTTTTCACGTTGTCTTCCAACAGCTCGACGCCATAAATGGAACAAAGGGCAAGTACGGCATAAAACTCATATTCCCGTTGCGAAGTCCGGTAATTTTTCGCTACTACATCCAGCTTCCGCTTCAAAATCTGAATCAGAAAATTCCCATCGCCGCAGGCCGGCTCTAAAAAGCGCGACTCAATCCGCAAGGTTTCATTTTTCACCAAGTCCAACATGGCATTGACTTCTTGTTCACGGGTGAACACTTCACCGTGGTCGGCAACGCGCTGTTTTGATTTGATTTGTCCGGTCATAGCGTAATTGGCGTAACTTATAACGTAATTTTAAACGTAATTATGATAATTGTTACGTAATTTTCAATCAAGCTTTTCGTTGGCAAAAAGGAACTCTTTAAAGTTGCAGATATGAATGAAAGAGAACAATTTGCAGAAAATTTGCAACGGATTTTGGTTGAAAAAGGCTATGAGCCTAAGGCTTCGGTGATTGAGCGTGAATTTAATTTGCGTCATTACGGCAAACCGATAGGCTTACACGCTGTCGCCCGCTGGTTAAGGGGTGAGGGATTGCCTTCACTTTCCCGAATTAAGACGTTGGCAGAATGGCTGGAAGTAGATATTCGCGCATTGGTTTCAGACGAAAAAGCCTACCAAGTCGCCAAATTAGATAAACCGAAAGAACCCAATAAACACATTTGGGAAAGTGCGGCAAGCTATCAGGATCAGATGCTGTTTCAGATATTTTTAAACCTGCCTCCTGAACAGAAAAAGGTAGTCAGGGAAGTAATTATGGCGATGGATAAGGCCTACCGCTGTGAGAAATGATGAAGATAAAACGGTTGGTTTCCCGAAATGGAAACCAACCGTTTTTTATTGCATTGTTTTTGACTTAAAAATTAAGTTCTATAGCTAAATTACTTTATTTTTGCTCGCGACTTACCGGACTTCGTCATTCCTGCCTACGCGGGAATGACGGCAGACGGAATATCAGGTTCGAGCAATACAAAATTGTCAACAATCCAAGTCATATTATTTTAAAGCAATGTTATAATTCCCCGAACCAGATTTTTCAGACGACCCCTACAAGGACCCTGACTTATGAATAATTCAGTCATCACCGTCATCGGCAAAGACCGCGTCGGTATCGTATACGACGTTTCCCGCATTCTCGCAGAAAACCAAATCAACATCCTCAATATCAGCCAGCAGCTAATGGACGACTTCTTCACCATGATTATCTTGGTGGATACCTCGAAATGCCCCAAATCGCGGCAGGAAATGCTGGATTTGTTTGCGGAAGAGAGCAAAAAACTCGCGCTCGATATCCGTATGCAAAATGAAGAAATCTTCCAAGCCATGCACCGCATTTGAGTCGGAGGAATGTGATGAGTATCCAATCCGGCGAAATTTTAGAAACTGTCAAAATGGTTGCCGACCAGCATTTCGACGTCCGCACCATTACCATAGGCATTGATTTGCACGACTGTATCAGCACCGACATCGATGTGTTGAACCAAAACATTTACAACAAAATCACCACCGTCGGCAAAGATTTGGTCGCTACGGCGAAACACCTTTCCGCCAAATATGGCGTGCCGATTGTGAATCAGCGTATTTCCGTCACGCCGATTGCTCAAATCGCGGCGGCAACCAAAGCCGATTCTTACGTCAGCGTGGCGCAGACTTTGGACAAGGCAGCCAAAGCCATCGGCGTGTCTTTTATCGGCGGCTTTTCCGCGCTGGTGCAAAAAGGCATGTCGCCTTCAGACGAGGTGTTAATCCGCTCCATTCCCGAAGCGATGAAGACCACCGACATCGTGTGCAGCTCCATCAATATCGGAAGCACGCGCGCCGGCATCAATATGGATGCGGTCAAACTGGCGGGCGAAACCATCAAACGCACGGCTGAAATCACGCCTGAAGGTTTCGGCTGCGCCAAAATCGTCGTGTTCTGCAACGCAGTGGAGGACAATCCGTTTATGGCGGGCGCGTTTCACGGCTCGGGCGAAGCGGACGCCGTTATCAATGTCGGCGTATCGGGGCCGGGCGTGGTCAAAGCCGCGCTGGAAAATTCGGATGCGGTCAGCCTGACCGAAGTCGCCGAAGTTGTGAAGAAAACCGCCTTCAAAATCACCCGCGTGGGCGAACTCATCGGCCGCGAAGCCTCGAAAATACTGGGCATCCCGTTCGGCATTCTCGATTTATCGCTGGCACCGACCCCCGCCGTCGGCGACTCGGTGGCGCGCATCCTTGAAGAAATGGGCTTGAGCGTCTGCGGTACGCACGGCACGACGGCTGCTTTGGCATTGCTGAACGATGCCGTGAAAAAGGGCGGCATGATGGCTTCCAGCGCGGTCGGCGGCCTGAGCGGCGCGTTTATCCCCGTTTCCGAAGACGAAGGCATGATTGCCGCCGCCGAAGCAGGCGTGCTGACGCTGGACAAACTCGAAGCGATGACCGCCGTCTGCTCGGTCGGGCTGGACATGATTGCCGTTCCCGGCGACACGCCCGCGCACACGATTTCCGGCATCATCGCCGACGAAGCCGCCATCGGCATGATCAACAGCAAAACCACCGCTGTGCGCATCATTCCGGTAACGGGCAAAACCGTCGGCGACAGCGTCGAATTCGGCGGCCTGCTGGGCTACGCGCCTGTAATGCCGGTCAAAGAAGGTTCGTGCGAAGTGTTCGTCAACCGAGGCGGCAGGATTCCCGCGCCGGTTCAATCGATGAAAAACTGATGGCTTGACCATGGAAAAGGTCGTCTGAAAACAAGCTTTGCGAGTTTTCAGACGACCTTCTCTATTCTTGCGCCTATATTTATCCGTAAAAAATGTTTACAATATGAAAATGCGCCTGTTTCTCAGGCATTTTTGCGACAGAAAGGCAATCATGCAAGTTACATCAAAATGGATAGACGGAATGTGCTTTGTCGGCACGACCGAAAACGGACACAGCGTCGTCATGGAAGGCGCGGCGGCGGAAGGGCAGGCGAAACGCGGCCCCAGCCCGATGGAAATGCTGCTTTTGGGCGTGGCGGGCTGTTCCAGCATCGATGTCGTGATGATTGCCGAGAAGCAGCGTCAAAAGGTGGTGGACTGCCAGGCGACGGTTACCGCGAAGCGCGCCGACGATGCCCCGCGCGTGTTTACCGAAATCCACATCCATTTTAAAGTCATCGGACACAACCTGACCGAATCTGCCATCGAGCGCGCCGTGCAGATGTCCGCCGAGAAATATTGTTCCGCCTCGATTATGCTGGGCAAGGCGGCGAAAATCACCCACAGTTTTGAAACCGTCGAAGCAGAGTAATTTTTCAGACGACCTCCCGTATCTTTCAGGGGTCGTCTGAAAAGCGTTTAGAGGCGGAATACTGTTAAAGCGTGAATAAGGGCCGCCCGACAAAAAAAGCAGATATATTCACGCTACACTATGAATATATCTGCTTGCTTATTGTGGATTCTCTCTCTATCAGCCTTCATAACTTGGCCTTGTGAGGATATTGTGCAAGCTTCACTAGAGATTGTCAACAATTTTTAATTATATCTTAATCAGATTTTGTGCTATATCGAAATGGAATCAAGCAAAAAGCGATAAGGGGCGGTTTGCCGCTGCTAAAAAATTTCTGTTATTTCAAACGATATGACACGCCAGACTATGAGGAGAGCTTAAATAATGAATACCGATAACGATACCCTCCATGCGCCTACCCCTTCTTCCATGATGCCGGCAGGCAGGCATGATTCGGAGCTGTTCCGCGTTTACGCACTGATTTTGGACGGCATCACCGACCATGTTTTGCTGCCCGGCAAAAAACTGACCGAATCCGAGCTGTGCCGCCAGATGGTTTGCTCGCGCAATACCGTGCGCGGCGCGCTGTCCCTGTTGGCACACGACAAAATCGTCGATTTGCAGCCCAATCGCGGCGCGTTTGTCCATGTTCCCGATTTGAAGGAAATGCAGGACGTGTTCAACGCGCGTATCGAAATGGAAAGCATGATTTTGAACCTTCTGTCCGATATGCCCGATTTGGAAACCCGCCTCCAGCCGCTCTATGCCATGATCGAGCGTGAAGAACAGGCGTCCGACAGCGGCGACCGCGTGGGTTGGAACCGCCTGTCCAACGCCTTCCACGTCGAACTGGCGCGCCTGATCGACAACCACGTCTTGTTCGACATCATGAACACCCTGTGCGCCCGCTCTTCGCTCATCGTCGCCGTTTTCGATGCGCAGCGTCATGAAAAACGCGCCATCAACCCCCACACCCATTCCGAACACCGCGAAATCCTCGACCTGCTGGTCAACGGCAAACGCAACCGCGTGGTCAAAGTCATGCGCAAACACTTAAGCGCGTGCGTAGAGCGTTTGGAACGCAAATACGAAGGCGAGTAATCAAATGCCGATAAAAGGTCGTCTGAAAACAAGCGTAGTAAGTTTTCAGACGACCTTTGTCAGCATTTTCGGTGTTGTCAAGCAGCTTTACGCCAACCTGCCGACTAAACCGACATTCCGACATCTTTTCCATGAGACATTTCTCCAATGACCGCTTATACGCAACAGCTCGACCAAAAAATCCAATACTTGCAACAGCTTTTCCAAGGTTTGGATTTTCCTGAAATTCAAGTTTTCGAATCCCCCGAACAGCATTACCGGATGCGCGCCGAATTCCGTATTTGGCACGAAGGCGGCGAAATGTTTTACGCCATGTTCGAGCGCGGGCAGAAAGCAAGCGGCGCAAGCCTGATACGTTGCGATCAATTTCCCGCCGCCTCCGAATCCATCAACGCCTTGATGCCCAAGCTCATCGAAGCCGCCGCGCAAAATCCCGAACTCAAAAACCGCTGGTACGCCGTTGAATTTTTGTCTGCACTGAGCGGCGAGATGCTCGTTACCATGATTTACCACAAAAAACTAGGCGAAGCGTGGCAGCGTGCCGCCGAAATTTTGGCGCGTGAATTGGGCATCCATATCATCGGTCGGAGTAGGGGGCAGAAAATCGTTTTAACTCAAGACTATATAATCGAAGAGCTGAACGTAAACGGCAAGACCTTCCGCTACCGCCAAGTCGAAGGCAGTTTCACGCAGCCCAACGCCCGCGTGTGCGAAAAAATGCTCGGCTGGGCGTGTGATGTTGCGCAAAATCTCGACGGCGATTTGCTCGAACTCTACTGCGGCAACGGCAATTTCACCCTGCCGCTCTCGCAGCATTTCCGTCAGGTGTTGGCGACTGAAGTGTCCAAAACTTCCGTTTACGCCGCGCAATGGAACATCGAAGCGAACCAAAGAGACAACATCAAAATCGCCCGCCTCTCTGCGGAAGAATTTACCGAAGCCTATACGCAAAGCCGCGAATTCCGCCGCCTGCAAGAGCAGGGTATCTCGCTGAAAGAGTATGATTTTTCGATTATTTTTGTCGATCCCCCCCGCGCCGGCGTTGATGATGAAACGCTGAAGCTGGTTTCCCAGTTTGACAACATTATCTATATTTCCTGCAATCCTGAAACCTTGCGCGCGAACCTCGACACCCTTTGCCAAACCCATACTGTCGAACGCGCTGCGTTGTTTGATCAGTTTCCGTTTACGCACCATATCGAAAGCGGCGTTTATTTGAAGAAGAAATAAAGAAGCGGGGTTGAAAAAGGTCGTCTGAACATTTTAAAAACATGGATTTCATGTGCTAAACTGTTTTCAGACGACCTTTTCCTTGATAAGAAATTTCCAATAAAGCCTGAATCATCATGCCCGTAGATTCCTTTTTCTACCTCTTACTGCTCACCGGATTTTGCGCCGGACTGATGAACGCGGCGGTTGGCGGCGGCGGATTGTTGCAAATACCGGGGCTGTTCAACCTGCTGCCCGCTTCCACGCCCGTGGCTTCGGTCATCGGCACCGACAAATTCGCTGCCTTATGCGGCACGCTGACTGCAACGGGGCAATACCTGCGCAAAATCCCCCTGCCGTGGAAAATGCTGCTGCCCACCGCCGTGCTGGCGTTTGCCGCTTCCTATCTGGGCGCGAATGCCGTGGCGTATCTGCCCGTGCACTACATGAAACCGGCGATGTTGGTCATCATGGTGGCCATGTGCCTTTATACTTTTTTGAAAAAAGACTTGGGGCAGGCGGTGCGCACCAAAAAATTGACGCGCCGCGAAACCTTATGGGGCTTACTCTTCGGCGCGCTCATCGGTTTTTACGACGGCATCTTCGGGCCGGGCTCAGGCAGCCTGCTGGCCTTCGTATTCGTCCGTTTTTACGGTTATGATTTCCTGACGGCGAACGCATCCGCCAAAGTCATCAATTCCACCACCTACCTTGCCGCGCTGGCGGTTTTCATCCCGCAAGGTCATGTCGTGTGGGTGTGGGCAATCCCGCTTGCGCTGGCGAATTTGTGCGGCGGCGTGGTCGGCGCGAAATTGGCGATACGTGGCGGAACCAAGTTTCTGCGTTATGGATTTATGGTGTTGCTGTGCCTGACTATAGGCAAATTCGCTTGGGATTTGATTCGATGACAGAAGACGTGTCAAAGGCGGGATTCGTCCTCCGAAAGCGTTTCAGACGACCTTTGTATGCTAAAATCCGTCATCTTTCAGTATATGACCGATAGAGGGAAAACATGGCAGGCAACACTTTCGGACAACTCTTCACCGTTACCACCTTCGGCGAAAGCCACGGCGCAGGTTTGGGCTGCATCATCGACGGCTGTCCGCCCGGACTGGCATTAACCGAATCAGACATCCAAGCCGACCTCGACCGGCGCAAACCCGGCACCAGCCGCCACGTTACCCAACGCCGCGAAGCCGACCAAGTCGAAATCCTCTCCGGCGTCTTCGAAGGCAAAACCACCGGCACACCCATCGCCCTCTTAATCCGCAATACCGACCAACGCAGCAAAGACTACGGTAACATCGCCACCAGCTTTCGTCCCGGTCATGCCGACTATACCTACTGGCACAAATACGGCACGCGCGACTACCGCGGCGGCGGCAGAAGCTCCGCCCGCGAAACCGCCGCCCGCGTTGCCGCCGGAGCCGTTGCCAAAAAATGGCTGAAAGAAAAATTCGGCACGGAAATCACCGCCTACGTCACCCAAGTCGGCGAAAAAGAAATTCAGTTTGAAGGTTACGAACACATTTCCCAAAATCCCTTCTTCGCCGCCAACCAAAGCCAAATCGCCGAGCTGGAAAACTATATGGACAGCGTGCGCAAATCGTTGGATTCCGTCGGCGCGAAACTGCATATCGAAGCGGCTAACGTCCCCGTCGGCTTAGGCGAACCCGTTTTCGACCGCCTCGATGCCGAAATCGCCTACGCCATGATGGGCATCAACGCCGTCAAAGGCGTGGAAATCGGCGCAGGTTTCGGCAGCATCGTCCAATGCGGCAGCGAACACGGCGACGAACTCACCCCGCAAGGCTTCCTGTCCAACCACTCCGGCGGCATCCTCGGCGGCATCAGCACCGGACAAGACATCCACGTCAACATCGCCATCAAACCCACCAGCTCCATCGCCACACCGCGCCGCAGCATAGACATCAACGGCAATCCCGTCGAACTCGCCACCCACGGTAGACACGACCCCTGCGTCGGCCTGCGCGCCGCCCCCATCGCCGAAGCCATGCTCGCACTGGTCCTCATTGACCACGCCCTGCGCCATCGCGCGCAAAATGCCGACGTAGTTGTCGATACGCCCGATATTGCCAAATAGTGCGGATAAAATTGAAAGAGGTCGTCTGAAAACAAACATGACGGATTGTGCCGAACATTTTCAGACGACCTTTCTCAACGCCTATTGAGATAAGTGTGCGGGCCCGACCGCAAATAAACATCTACAATCGAACATTCGTAAAAAAACTTAGCCAAAACACAGGCTTTATACTAAAATACCGCCATTACCGTGCCGTAGCGAAACGCACGGCTTTATTTTAGAGGAATACAAACGACATGACACAAGAAACTGCTTTGGGCGCAGCTTTGAAATCCGCCGTTCAAACCATGAGCAAGAAAAAACAGACCGACATGATTGCCGACTACATCTACGGCAAATACGACGTCTTCAAACGATTCAAACCGCTGGCCGTCGGCATCGACCAAGACCTTGTTGCCGCGCTGCCCCAATACGATCCTGCCCTGATCGCCCGCGTTCTCGCCAACCATTGCCGCCGCCCCCGCTACCTTAAAGCTCTGGCGCGCGGTGGCAAACGTTTTGATTTGAACAACCGCTTCAAAGGCGAAGTCAGTGCGGAAGAACAAGCCATCGCCCAACAGCATCCGTTTGTCCAACAGGCTCTGGCAGAACAAGCCGAGCGTCAAGCCGCCAAACAGGCAGTGCAAACTGAGGCAGTAGAAGCCGAACAAGTCGGCGCAGCAGTCGAAACTGAAGAAGCGGCACCAAACAACGCTGAATAATACTTCATGATTTTAAAAGGTCGTCTGAAAACGGATTTTCCGTTTTCAGACGACCTTTTTTATCAGTATTTCAAATTAACGGAGGAGGGGAAAGAGGAACACGCTTTGCGCCTATGATTTTTGCTTTGGTAGGGATTCACAAACGTGTTTTTTGTTGATTTTTGATCTGGGCTTACACATTTTCTGAAGATGGGTTTTCGTGTACGAGAGAATTGGAGAAGAGATGGGAATATCTTGTTTTATTTGATTTTATTTTAAACTTGGAAAATCAAGATAAAAAAATGCGCATATCGTTTGGGATATGCGCCAAGTCTACAAAGGAGAAATAGAGGAGAAAAATCAAGCTGCATCAAGCAACTCAACGGGCGTAATTTTGACATAATAAAGAAGTATTGTCAACGGCTTTTATGGAAATTCTTAAATTGTTGCATTACATACAACATATTGAATCAGTATTGGAAAATAGCGGCATTTGGTGTTGGGAATTATCATCAAGACAAAACAAAAGGTCGTCTGAAAACTTTTCCAACCGATAATGCGGGAAGTTTTCAGACGACCTTCCAGACGGTTAAATCAAGCCTTGGTTGAGGGTGCTATCCATACCTAAAGCATTCAGGAATTGGGTAGCGGTATAGCTTTCGCCACCTTCAAATTTAAAGGTGTCAACCGTATCATGACCGGATGGGGAATGAACCATATCCTTGATAGTCAATGCGTTATTTGAACCTTTCAGCTTCACAACCCAGTCTTTGCCTGTGGTCAATTCGACATCTTTAATCGTTAAATTTCCTGAGAAGAGAACGGTAGTATCTGCTTCTGTGCGGATATTGTGCAATGTATCGTGTCCGCTTTCCTTCCCAAACATAATGGTATTTTTAACCGAGTGTCCGGAGTCGAAAATGGCATCATTACCCGTACCGCCGTCAATGAGATTGTATCTTCCTAAGGTGATACTATCTTCCCCATTGCCACCGTAGAAGGTAACTTTACCGATCACGTCTGAAAAGTCCGCAGTATCGTTATCAGCCGATCCGTAAACAACGCGGTTGTATCCCCTCTGATCAATACCATACCAGTCAACCTTATCGGTAAGGTTGTGGACAAGGTTACCGGCTTTGTCAAAGTGAGGCACATTCAGACCAAAATGCTCAATGATTTCGCCAACGGTATAGGTTTTGGAATCAAACTGGAATTCGCTGATTGCGCCGTAAATGCCGGATTGGTTTTTAATAGTCAGGACATCGTTTGTCCCTTTGATTGAAATGCTCCAAGTATCGCCGTTCAGACGGGGAATAATAATGAATTCGGAATCGGTAGGGATATGATCAATGTCTGATTTGTCATAGCCTTGAGTCATCGAAATTTCTAAATCATCCAAAGTCAGGCCGCCGGTAAATTTAACGGTATTGGCGTTTGGCATTCCATCGGGGTTGAATTCGGGATCAAGATTGAAATTGTAGTCAAAGACGGTATCGTGTCCGTATCCTTTACCAAAGACGTAAGTATCTCTGTGTTGTCCGCCTTCAAGATGGTCATCGCCGGCACCGCCGTCCAGATAATCATCACCAATGTCGGCATACAATTTATCATTGCCGTCGCCGCCGTAGAGTTCGTCATCGCGTTCATTACCGAAATAGCTTGTTCCGCTATCACGCAATATGTCATCTCCGCCTAGTCCGTACAGACGGTCGCGTCCGTCGATTCCGCTGTCGATGGTATCGTTTTGCTCTGTACCGGTAAGGATGTCGTCTCTTGCCGTACCGGTGATGGTCGAACCTTGTTGTTTGTTTGAATTGGCAACAGCTTTGAGCAGGGATTCTTGGGTATAGGTTTCGCCGAGCAGTTCAAAACGTCCGATAGCAACTTTGCCGTCTGAGCCGATTTGGTCCCGAATCAATGCGGAGCCGTTTGCGGACGTAATCAACCAGTCTTTCCCGCCTTGTGCGTTGTCATTGACGCTGATTTTGAGGTCTTTGATACGGAGGTCGTCTGAAAAACGCAAAGTGTTGTTTCCTTGGTCGTCGATAATCGTATCATCGTCGCCGAAAATATAGGTGTCGTTACCTGCGCCGCCTTTCAGGGTGTCTTTTCCTTTGCCGCCGATTAAAGTGTCGTTGCCTGCGTCGCCATTGATGTTGTCGTTCCCTTCGCCACCATCCAGGTAATCATCACCGTCGCCGCCGTTAAGGTTGTCATTTCCACCCATGCCGTAAACGGTATCGTTGCCGCGTCCGCTGTTGAGCCGGTTGTGTCCGGCATTGCCGGTCAAGATATTGTCGCTGTTGTTGCCTGCGCCGAAGATATTGGCATTGCCGGTCAAGGTAACGTTTTCAACATTGGTTGCCGCTGTGTAGGAAACGCTGCTGATGACGGTATCGGTACCTGCGCCTTTTCCTTCGATAATGACATCTTTGACATTATCAACATAATAAGTATCGTCTCCCCATCCTCCGCTCATCGTATCGGCACCGGCTTTGCCGTCAATAATGTCATTGCCATCACTACCATTTAAAACGTCGTCTGAATCGGTTCCATTAATGGTCAGGTTTTGTGGTTTCGCTGTTTCAATGTTGGCTTTTGTCGCACGAACAAATTCGGCTACATTCAAAACACCGCTGTCAAAAACAAATTGATGGATGGCAGGGACGCTGCTTCCGGCAGTATATTGGTTGCTGATGGTCAGTACGGAATCTGTGTTTTTAATGGAGATTTTCCAATCTTGCCCACCATCATTGTTGGCAACAGCCGTTATTGTCAAATCTTCGGCACGCAAGCCTCCGGTAAAGCGGATGCGGTTGTTTCCCTCGGTATCGATAATGGTATCCCTGCCGCCTGCCGCATTGAAAATGTAGGTATCGTTACCCGCACCACCGTTAAGTACATCGTCACTGGCTTCCCCGTTTAATGTATCGTCGCCATCTTCACCGAACAGTAAGTCGATGCCTTCCCCGCCGTTGATGGTGTCATCACCGCCGCCACCGTAAACGGTATCATTGCCGCGTCCGCTGTTAAGACGGTTACGTCCGCTGTTGCCGATAAGGATGTTATCGGCGTTGTTTCCTGCCCCGAAGATATTGGCATCACCTTCTAGAATCAGATTTTTTTCTCCGGCAGCAAGCGTACGGCTGGTGTTGCTGCGAATGTAAGTTAAATAGTTTGCGTTTGCCGCATCTGTCAAAGTTGATTCGCTGCGGCTTTGCTTTTCTGATGAAAGGTGAGTGACTCGGGTATTCATAATGGTGTTTTCCGTATAAATAAAGATTAATCAGAAGGTTATGCTGATAGGTGGCAGTTTCTTCGTAGGTGCTCGTGTCTGAATGTAATGAAATAGTAATTTAGCATGGCATTTCAAGGTAATGTTGGATTAAGATACGAACGGATATAAATATGGCATAGGCGGTTTGACTCAAAATTTTATTTAAAGTTCTGATTTTTCGAAAAATAAATATCGCATTTTCATTTTTCTTAAATAATATAATGAGTTAATTGCTTTTTTGTAATGGTGTTGAATTTTTGCGCATGGGGAATGCTTTTTTAGGATGCATACGGTCTAATTTGATCTGAAATTGCGGCGATACATTATTTGCTTTTTGCTTAATTCAAACGACTGCAATGGATTGCTGCAAAATTTTCAATTGTACAATTGTCATAGGGAAAA
>NZ_KV812087.1:118194-142701 GCF_001813335.1 Neisseria sp. HMSC055H02
AAAATTTTATTAAATGGAATGCATTAAATATCATTTTTAAAATGCTCTACTGACCAGTCTGTCGAACAATTTTAGTTTCAGATGAAATTCTCTCTAAACAGAATTGCAACCATTTTTTCGCCACATATATTTCCCATATACTTAAAGGTCGTCTGAAAACCTGATGGATAAGGTTTTCAGACGACCTTTTTGATGGGAAGGGATTATTTGAAGATATAGGAATCGGGCATTTCGTCGAAGCTGACGACGCGGCCGCCTTTTTCTTTGGCAAATTTCTCTGCTTGGGCTTTGTCGGCGAAGGGGAGGGCGTCTTCCGCACCCATGCCGCCGATGAAGCCGCTTTCGATGACGTAATAGGCTTTTTTGCCGTCTATCCATGCGGTGTCGGCATTGGGTTTGCTCCAGTCTTTGACTTTGCCCATGTCGGTAACGTAGATGACGCGGATGCCTTTAGGCTCTTCGGGCAGCTTGGTGTAGCCGAACATCTGCTTGATGGTGGAGAACCAGACGGGGCGGTCGGGTTTGCCGTTGAGGTAGATTTGGGCTTTGGGGCCGTTGTGTTCGGTCAGGTTCATGCTGCAATAGTGCCCCACGGCGCGGTCGCTGATTTGCTGAGGCTCAGGCGGCGGGGTGTCATCCTCTTTGGGACAGGCACTCAGGAGCAGGGCGGCGAGGAGCGCAGGTAAAATCTTTTTCATATTTGTCGCTTTCCAAAAATTCTTGCTGCCAAGATAAGGGGAATAATAACCCATAATATCTGCGCGGTCAGCAATACGGGCATGGTCAGGCTGATTTGTTCGCTCAAACCTGCCATACCTGCGTACATGGCGGTGTTCTCGTAACCGGTCAGGTTGAGCAGGCGGTAGATGTCGGTGGGGTTGAAAAGGAGGACGGTTTCGACAACGGGTGCGGTAATTGTTTGCTGGGTATCGGCGACGAGGATGCCCAAAAGCGCCATGTCGAAGATGACGACGAAAAACAGCCAAACGCCGATGGCGATACCGGCGGCGGTGCCGCGTTCTTTCACTTTCGCGCTGATGAAGTAGCCCATGGACAGGAATGCCGCGCCCAAAATGACGCTGGCGGCAATCAGCAGGGCAAAGGGTTTCCATGCGGCGATGTCGAAGCTGCCGTTGGCGAGTTGGAGCGTGATGCCCGCGATTCCGTAGCCTGCGGTGGTGGCAAGGGCGAGGATGATGAGGTGTCCGATGAATTTTCCGGCAAGGATTTGGTTGCGGGAAACGGGGTAGCTCAACAGCAGCGCCATGGTGCCGCGTTCGATTTCGCCGATGAGGGAATCGTAGGAGAGGAGCATGGCGATGAGCGGGATCAGGAAGATGGACAGGCTGGAGAGGCTGACGACGGTTACAGTCAGCGGATCGACTTTAACCGAGCCTGTGGGCGAGCTGCCGAGGAAGCCCAATGAGAGGGCGAGGGCGGCGAGCAGGACGGAGGCGGCGAGTACCCAGCGGTTGCGCAGGCTGTCGCGGACTTCTTTTCCGGTGATAATCCAAACGGGGTTCATACGTCCTCCCTTTTTAAGAATTGTGCGTACATGTCGTCGAGTGTGGGTGTGTGGATGTCGAGGTAGGCGAGGTCGGACAGGTTGCCCAGTTCGCTGAGTAATGCCATGCGTTCTTCAGCCTGACATTGCGCCTGATAGCTGAGGTCGTCTGAAAGCGGCTGCCAGCGTCCGCTTAACGGACGCGGAGCTTTGAGTCGGATGTTGACGGTGAGGGGAAGTCCGCTTTGGACGTGCAGCTCGTCCATGCTGCCGTCGGCGACTTTGACGCCGTTTTTCATGACGACGATGCGGTCGGCGTGGCCGTCGAGTTCGGCGAGGGCGTGGGTGCTGAGGAGGACGGTGGCGCCGCGTCCGTTGAGTTCGCGCACGACTTCGTAAAACATTTGGCGCGAGGCGGGGTCGAGGCCTGTGGTGGGTTCGTCAAACAGCAATACTTTGGGTTCGCCCAGCAAGGCTTGGGCGAGGGCGAGGCGTTGGCGCATGCCTTTGGAGTAGGTGCCGACGCGGCGGCGGGCGGCTTGGGAAATGCCGACGCGCTCGAGGAGTTCGTGGTTTTTGGTGAGCGGCTGTTTTTTGAGTTTGGCGTAGAAATTGAGGGTTTCGATGCCGCTGAGGGAAGGGTGCAGGGCGACGGTTTCGGGCAGGTAGCCGATTTGGCTGCGCAACTGCGCGCCCGCTTTGCTGCCTGTGCGCTCGCCCAGCAGCATGACTTCGCCTTCGGTGGGGGTGATCAGCCCGAGTATCAGTTTGATGAGCGTGGACTTGCCTGCGCCGTTGTGTCCGGCAAGACCGACACTTTCCCCCGCCTTCAAGACTAAATCGACTTGGTTGACGGCTTTTTGTGCGCCGAAGCGTTTGGTTACGTTTCTCAATTCGACATGGTGTGCGCTCATGAGTGCTTCCTTGTGTGGATGGGTTTCAGACGACGTTGAGGGTCGTCTGAAAAGGGCGTTTTTTGTATGGGGTCGTCTGAAAAAGGGGCGAGGGGTTTCAGACGACGTTTGTTATGGGGCGGTGTTTTCGACTGTTGCCTGCATCGCGGGTTGCACCGTATTTACGGCGGATTTCCGTTGGTACGGCAATGAGGGGCAAAACCTTGCTGCGGCGGGGTTTTAAGGTCGTCTGAAAACTTTTCAGACGACGTTGCGGGGCGTGTTTGCCGGTTCCGCTTAGTTCAATGCGCCGTTTTCGGCATCACCCCATTCGGACTGATGGGTTTTGGCTTCTTGCAACAGTTGTTCTTTCATGGCTTCGTATTTGGTGGTGGTTTTGTTGCTGCCCGCCTTCATCAGCGGTTTGCTGTCGATCACGCCGCCGGGGAGGATGGCGGGGAACTGCGATTGCGCCCATTTGACGATGCTGATGGCGGGGCTGTTCATCAGGAGGCGGGAAACGGGCGCGCGCCAGATGATTTGGTCGATGATGCCGTTGGGGCGGTACGCGCTGTCGCCGAAGCCGTCGCCGTCGAGGTCGAACGCGCTGTTGTCGCTCCAGTAGTTGCCGCGTCCGCCTTCGCCCCAGTCAAGAAAACGTGTGCTGACGTATTTGACTTGGCTTTCGTTGTTGATGAAGGCGTTGTCGGAAAGAGTGGTGCCTTCGATGGCGGCGGTGAAGTGGATGCCGATTTGGCAGTTTTCAAAATGGTTGGCGACGATTTTGTTGTAGTTGGCGTTGTAGGCGAAAACGCATTTGCCGGCTTTGTTGATGATGTTGTCGTGGATGTCGGAATAGTTGACGTAGTTGAGCATGATGCCTTGGTCGCGGCTGCCGACGGCGATGTTGCCGTACACGTTGAGGCGGTCGGAAAACATCAAAACGTAGCCCATGTTGTTGCCGACGGAAATGTTGCCGCTGACTTCGCTGTCGTTGGTGTACATGTAGTGGACGGCGAAACGCAGGTCGCTGAAGCGGTTGTTTTTATAGGTGTTGTTTTTGCTGGTGTTGGAGAAAATGCCGTCGCGGCCTTTGGAAATGTCGTTACTGACGACTTGCGCGCCGGGGGCGTTCCAGACGGTTACACCGTTGCCGCGTTCGTTGACGCGCAGGGTGGAGTCGCCGACGATTTTGTTCTCGCGCACCATGGATTCGGCAGAACCGTGGATATACACGCCGACGGAGTTGTCGAGGATGTTGTTGTGTTCGATTAAGGCGCGGGGGGCGGTTTCTTCGAGGTAGATGCCGGCGTCCATGGCGGGCAGGCTCATACCGGAACGGGTGACGGTGAGGTTGCGCAGGGTAACGTCGGGGGCGATGACGGCAATGGTGCGGCCGGTGCGGTCGCCTTCGATTTTGGCGGAGCGGTCGGCAGGGCCTTCGATGGTGATGGGTTTGTCGATAAGCAGTTTGGTTTTGTAAGTGCCGGAGGCGAGTTTGAGCGTATCGCCTGCCTGCGCGCGCGCGATGACTTCGGGGAGGTTGTCGGTCGGGGAAACGTCGATGGTGGCTGCAAAGGTCGTCTGAATCATGCCGCCGAACATAAATGCCAGGACAGCGCGTCGCCATGTTTTGAATTGGGGTGTGTGCATGGAGTTCCTCTGATTCGTGCGGTGTGCGTCGGCACGGTGATGCCTGCCTGTGAGGGCCGTGTTTTTGTTTTATAACGGAACAGTCTGTTGCGTCCAAACGGTTCTGCTATAAAAGGTCGTCTGAAAACGAGGGCAGCGGGTTTCGCTAAGACCTGAAAGTTTTTTCAGACGACCTTTCCGTTAAGTCGGTGATAAACCGTCAAACCCGATTATCGGGGTTTAACGATCATTTGACCGGACATTTCCATGTGCAGGGCGTGGCAGAACCATTGGCAGTAGTACCAGTGTACGCCCGGACGGACGGCTTTGAAGGTTACCGATTGGGTAGCTTGCGGGCCGATTTCCATGGCGATGCCGTAGCCTTCCAAAGTGAAGCCGTGGGTCAAGTCTTCGATGGTTTCGACGTTGGTCACATATACGGTCACTTCGTCGCCTTGGCTGACTTCGAATTGCGGGATGCTGTACGCAGGCGCAACGGCAGTCATGTATACGCGGACTTTGTTGCCCTCGCGGATGACTTTGGCGGCTTTTTCCAGCTCGACACCGTCTTTTTTCGCCTGTTCCACAGCGTCTTGCCAGAACCATGGGTCTTTGCGGTCCCAGGTTTTTTTCGGGTTGACTTTGGAAGCGGCAACCAGACACAGGTCATGCGGTTCGGCAAAGGTCGGGTTGTCGTGTACCAGGCGCATTTCGTCGCCGGAAATGTCGATCAACTGGTCGCATTCCGGTTTCAGCGGGCCGGCGTTGAGGAAGCGGTCTTTGGAGAATTTGTTCAAAGACACCAGCCATTTGCCGTCGGCTTCCTTGGTTTCGCCCATGGTCGTATGGTTGTGGCCGGGTTGGTAGTGAACGTCGAGTTTCTGTTTGATCGGATCCACTTTTTCGCCTTTGTAGGCTTTGATGGCGTCGTCGATGTTCCATTTGACCATTTGGCTGTCGATAAACAGCGTGGTGTAGGCGTTGCCGCGGCCGTCAAACGCGGTGTGTAAAGGACCGAGACCCAGTTGGGGTTCGGCGACAACCACGTCGCGCTCTTTGATTTTGCCGGCGAACAAATCGTCCAGTTTGCTGACGTCCAATACGGTAACGGTCGGAGACAGTTTGCCGTTGAGCATGATGTATTTGCCGTCAGGGGAAGCGTTACAGCCGTGCGGAGAGTTCGGCACGGGGATGTAGCGGGTGTAAGGGGAATTGGCTTCTGCGCGGCCGTCCAGCATTTTCACGCCGTTGACTTCTTTGAAGTCGCCTTTTTTGATGCCTTCTTCGATGGCGGCAAGATTGAAGACTACGCACCAGTCTTGCTCGTTGGAAGAGGCACCTTGTACGGTCAGGGCGCGTTCGGAGTTGTAGCAGGTGGAGAAGGAGTATTTGCCTTGGTAGTCGGCATCGCCGTTGTCCAAGTTGCCGTCCACCAATACTTGCCATGCGATGTCCATGGTTTCGCCGTCAATGGCGGTATAAACGGCATTCCAAGTTTTGGCGTCGTTCCAAGTACCCACACCGCTTACCGGTACGATGTGTTCGCCGTTGGCAAAGACGTAGCCGGTTTTCGGATAACGTTGCGGACGCAGACCGTGTACACCGGAAACGTTAGGGATTTCGGTGATTTTGTCGGTTTTCATGAAGTCCAGGCGGACGCGGCAAACGCGGTTGTTTGCTTTGTCGTTGGCATACGCGTAGCGGCCGTCGTAAGTTTGGTCGGTAAACGACAAGTGAGGGTGGTGCAAGTCGCCGTTGGGGTAGCAGCGCAGGCCGCTGTCTTTCAGGAACTGGTTGGTTTCCGGCGTATTTTTTTCATTCAAAATACGCAGGCTCTCGTTGGTACGGCCCCAACCGGTCGCGCTGTCCATGTTGAATACGGGGATACGCATCAGTTCGCGCATGGAAGGTACGCCGATCAAGCGCATTTCGCCCGATTGGCCGCCGGAGAGGAAGCCGTAGTATTGGTCGAGTTCGCCCGGACCGACTTCGGAAGTCTGTTTGCCCGGTTCGGCAGAGGCATGAGACTCGGTTTTGGCGGCAGGCGCAGCACCTGAAGCGGCGGCTTTATCGCCACCCTCTTTGGAACAGCCCGCCAAACCCAACAGACCGGCGCCGGCAATACCTGCGCCTGAAACGGCGGCAGTACCTAAGAATGAACGACGACTTAAGCCGTTTTGTTCTAATTTTTCGTCTGACATACAACACTCCTTGGATAAGATTCGGCAGCCGGCGTTTTCAGACGACCTGCCGATTGAAAAAACGTATTTATGTTTATAAGTGTGGGTACGGTTGACCCGGTATTTCTTTAGGGTTTCAGATTATTCGCTGACTTTAGGGGCGGTTTCTTTTTTCACAAACTGCACAACCTGCTCCCCAGGCTGCTGTTTTGCAGATGCGGTTTCGGGGTCGGCTTTTGCCGCCGCCTGTTTTTGTTTTTTCTTGTTGGTTGCTACAACTTGCGGGCAACGTGTGTCATGGTGATACATGACTTGGCAGTGCAGGCACTGGATACATTCGTTCGGATGGATGTCGCCTTCCGGTGCAATCGCCTGAACGGGGCATTCGTGCGTACAGATTTGGCAAGGGTTGCCGCACATTTTGTAGCGGCGAAGCCAGTCGAATACGCGGAAGCGGCCGGGTAGGGCGATGCCCGCGCCCAATGGGCACAGATAGCGGCAGAAGAAGCGTTCGATAAACAGGCCGGCAACCAAAAGGGTAACGGCAAACGCGACAAACCACCATTCGCGGACGAATTTCAAAATAATCGCCGTTTTAAAAGGTTCTACCTCTGCGAATTTTTCCGCCGTACCCAAATCGTACAGGGAAATTGCCAACAGACCGAAGAAAATCACATATTTAATCGCAGTCAGGCGCGTGTGCAGCAGATGCGGCACGGTAATTTGTTTCACGCCCAATTTTTTGGCGATACGGTTGGTCAGCTCTTGCAGCGAACCGAAGGGGCAGAGCCAGCCGCAGAATGTACCGCGGTTCCACAGCAGCATGGTTGCGGCGGTAAACAGCCACAGGATGAACACAATCGGATCCATCAGGAAGAAGTCCCAACGGAATTCGGTCAGGATGGCGGAGAACAGTGTCAGCGTATTGACGACCGACAGTTGCGCCTGAGCGTACCAACCGATATAGAACAGGGTAAATGTCAGGAATACCAGGCGGAAGCGGTCGTACCATTTCTCATAGCGGACAATCCAGTCTTGGAACAGGAAGACCAAAAGCAGGATGGTCAAGGCGATGCCGACTACGGCGATTTGTCCCTGTTTCGCTTTCCAAACCTGTTTCCAGAGTTGGTTGGACGCACCGTCGTTTGAAGAGGCTTCAGAGGCTTCTTCGGCTATGCCTTTGGTGTCTGAGGCTTGGTCGGCGGCAGGAGCGGCTGCCGGTTCGACAGGTGCGCTGATTTCGACGGGCGGTGCTTTCGGATCATCGACATAGTAACCTTGAGGCAGCTCGTAATCCAAATCGGCGGTTACGAATGCTTTGTCGTTTACGCTCAATACGCGTTGAACCATCAACTGCAAACGCCAAGGTTCGGCAGCATCGAATTCCACACCTTCGGGAATCGTAAACCAAGATACTTCTTTAAAGTGGGGCGCGCCTTCGGCTGCCAAATCAACCAAACGCTCGTGTTGCGCGTCGGTGAAGCGGAAGCTGTTTTCGCCTTGAATCATCTCGATACGGTCGAAAATACCGCCGCGGACATAGCCCGAACCTTTCCAAGAATAACGGCCTTCACCGGCAACCAAGACAGCTTGTTGACCCGGTTGCAGACGGTTTTGCAGGTTTTTCCAACCTTCCTCGCCCAGCAGGCTTTTGCCGATGGAAGGCTGGCTGACTACGGCAGTGTACAAATCGATAAAGGTATCGTCGCCTGCACCTTGTTCGGCGTGTTCGGCAACACCTGCTTTGCCGCCTTTTTCAAACAGCTTGTTGATTTCGTCAACAGTAATGTGCAGATGACCGATGGCTTTTTGTTCCAGCAGCGCATTCCAAGATTGGATGTCCTGTTTGTCAGGATTAACAGCGCGGCGAGGTCGGGTTTGAGCCGCAGGTGCGGCAGCCTGTTGCGTATCCGCAGCATTGGCGGAGGTCGTCTGAACGGCTTTGTCAGTGCCCAAACCATATTTGCCGGCAACAACTTTGAACGAACGCTGGATGCTGTCGTTAATCACCATCAGCGTAACGGTCGCGCCGCTGATGATGTCCCCGGGTGCAACACCCGGAGTAGGTGGATTTTTAATAAAATTCAAACCGATATACTTATTGATGAATTTATCCACACGCGATTGCGGGATACCAATAAGCATAATCGGCTCATGGTGATCGACCAGCTTCGCACCGGCGATCGTTCCGTCGTTGGCCAAAGCCATCATCGTATCAATCGGTTTGCTTGAATAGCCGCGTGTATTGACCACGTCCGTCGTGATATACACCAAACCCAACTGCTCGTCGCCCTTATAAACACGGACAACCATAGGCTTGCCTTCAGGCTTGCCATAACGGTCTGCACCCGGAAAAATTTCCGAAGGCTGGACTTTTGACAAAAAGTCAGGCAAACGCTCGGCGTAAGCGGGCAGTGTCGAAAACAATAGGATAAATACGGCAAACATCGCCAGCATCATATTCAAGATGCCTGATGTGTGTTTCGTTTTTAGACAGGACATGGCTGTTCCCGATTATTCGATACTCTAAACATTAACATTATATGAATCTAAACAAGCGATAGATTGACTTATATCAAGTTTACAAATCTTAAAACCTGGTTTTGGCGGTAAGTAATACTTTGTGAGTATATCGATATGGGTCTGATTTAATTGCAAATAGAAATAGAAAACAAAGTTATTATATGTTTTTTGCTTATTTTGGAAATAATGGAATTTTGAATTGCCGTATGTGTTTAAGGCATATTATTTAATGTGTGTATTTCATAGAAGCCGTCCAAATCGTAAAGGTCGTCTGAAAACCGAAAAATCAGTTTTCAGACGACCTTTGTTTAGCTCAAACCCTCCCGGTTTAAGCGGCGTTGACTTTGTCTTCGCGGCGCAGCAGGGTAATCAGGTCGCTGATGCGCTGTTTCATGCTGCGACGGTCGACGATTTGGTCGATAGCGCCTTTTTCCAGCAGGAATTCTGCGCGTTGGAAGCCTTCGGGCAAGGTTTCACGGACGGTTTGTTCGATAACGCGCGGACCGGCAAAGCCGATAAGGGCGTTGGGTTCGGCAAGCACGACATCGCCGAGGAAGGCGAAGCTGGCGGATACGCCGCCCATGGTCGGGTCGGTCAGGACGGAGATAAACGGCAGGTGTTTTTCAGTCAGAAGATGCAATGCCGCGCTGGTTTTGGTCATCTGCATCAATGAGTTGACACCTTCCTGCATCCGCGCACCACCTGATGCGGCAACACAGATGAAAGAGCAGTTATCGGCTACGGCACGGCGCACGCCTTGGACGAAGCGTTCGCCGACGACGGAGCCCATAGAGCCGCCGATAAAGCGGAATTCGAAGGCGGCAATCACGACGGGCAGGCCGTTCATAAAGCCTTTCATCACGACCAACGCATCATCTTCGCCGGTGGCTTTGCGCGCTGCGGCCAAGCGTTCGGGATATTTTTTGCTGTCTTTGAATTTCAGCGGGTCGGTCGGTTTGATATTGGCGGCGATTTCTTCGCGGCCTTCCTCGTCCAAAAGCAAATTGAGGCGTTCGTGCGCAGAAAGCGGGTTGTGATGGTTACATTTCGGGCAAACTTGGTCGTTTTGCTGAAGTTCGGTCGAGTAGATGGTTGCCGAGCAGGACGGGCATTTGTGCCACAGACCTTCGGGAACGTTGGACGAGCCTTCGTCTTTGCTGCGGTTTTTGATTTTGGGCGGTAGGATTTTGTCTAACCAGCTCATGGATGACTCCTTGGAATTCGGGATTCAGACGACCTTTGCGTGTGTTTTCGGAAAAGGCCTTAACGGATTGCGTCTTTTAATTCTTTCGCCAACGCGCCGACGGCTTCTGCTTCGCGGCCTGCGTTGTTTTCAATTTCTTTGACGATGCGGCTGCCGACGATGACAGCATCGGCAACAGCACCGATTTTGCGCGCGCTTTCGGCATTGCTGATGCCGAAGCCAACGCCGATCGGGATGTCGATATACTTGCGCAAAAGCTCTATTTTACGCGAAACTTCCTCGGTATCCAAACTTGCCGCGCCGGTAACGCCTTTGAGCGAAACGTAATAGACAAAGCCGCCTGCAACTCGGGCGATGGTTTGAATGCGCTCTTCGGTCGTGGTCGGGGCAATCAGGAAGATACAATCGATGCCGCGCGCTTTGAGTTCGTCGTGCAGCGGGGTGATGGTTTCAACAGGAGAATCGACAGTCAGCACGCCGTCCACGCCGGCTTCGGCCGCCGCTTGGGCAAATGCCTGATAACCTATTTTGTGAATCGGGTTCAGATAACCCATCAAGACGACGGGCGTATTGCCGTTTGTTTCGCGGAAGCGGTGCACGATATTCAATACGTCGTTGAGGGAAACTTTGTTTGCCAACGCGCGCTCGGCGGCGCGCTGGATGGTCGGGCCGTCCGCCATCGGGTCAGAAAAGGGAACGCCCAATTCGAGGATGTCGGCGCCGTTTTCAACCAAACTGTGCATCAGCGCAAGCGTGGTGTCGAGATTGGGATCGCCTACGGTGATATAGGGAATCAGGGCTTTTGCGCCGTCAAGTGCGGCAAAGGTTTGCTGGATTCTGCTCATCTTGATTTCTCGTTTCCGTAACGGCTGTTTCAAGCCGGTTTTCATCGAAATAAGTTGGCAAGTATAGCATTGACTGTCTGTTTCGGGCGAAACTGCATGACATTTCTGATTATTTTCTATATGGAAAGGTCGTCTGAAAAAGGCAGGGCGGTTGTTTTACTGTTATAGAAGCCGTGATGATTTGAATTGTTGCCCATATCGGGCAGTTGCCTTCCAAAATGCTTCAACCTTCCCGCCAAATTCCGTTAATTTCCATTAAAGGTCGTCTGAAAGCCTTCGGTGTCATACTTTCTCGGTTATAATAGCCGGCTTCTTCAATCTGACCCTTTTTCGGAAATATATCATGGCCTTTGCCTCGCTTTTCACCCTTTTGGACGATATTACCGCTGTCTTGGACGACGTTGCCCTGATGACCAAAATGGCCGCCAAGAAAACGGCGGGCGTGGTCGGCGATGATTTGGCGCTCAATGCGAATCAGGTTACCGGCGTGTCGGCGGAACGCGAGCTGCCGATTATTTGGGCGGTGGCGAAAGGTTCTTTGGTGAACAAGCTGATTTTGGTGCCGCTGGCTTTGCTGCTGTCTGCCTTTTTGCCGAAGCTCATTACGCCTTTATTAATGATAGGCGGGATTTATTTGTGTTTCGAGGGTGTGGAGAAGCTGTTGCATAAATTTTTGCACCGCCACGAAGCGCACGACGACGAGGAAGCCGCCGCCGAAACGTTGGACGAAAAAACCAAGATTAAAGGAGCGATTCGTACGGATTTCATCCTGTCTGCCGAAATCATTATTATTGCTTTGGGCGTGGTCGAAAAATACGACCTGATGACCCGTTCGCTGGTGATGGCGGCAATCGGCATCGGTATGACCGCTTTTGTGTACGGTTTGGTCGGCATTATCGTCAAACTCGACGACTTCGGTATGCTGCTGATGCGTCAAAAAAGTACGGGCATCCAAACGGTCGGACGGGGCTTGATTGCCTTTATGCCTTGGTTTATGCGCGGTTTGAGCGTGGTAGGTACGCTTGCCATGTTCCTTGTCGGCGGCGGTCTGATTACCCACAACTTGGGCTTTTTGCATGATTTCTTACACGCGCAACATTGGGACAGCGGCTTGATGGAGCATATCGCCAACCTTGCCGTCGGGCTGATTGCCGGTGCCGTCGCCTGCGCCGTTGCGCTGCCTTTGATGAAGCTGTTTCAAAAACACTAAACAACCGATACGTCGTCTGAAAATGGTTTAACTTTGTTGAATCTGTATTTTCAGACGACCTCTTATTTTCTTTTCTCTGCAATGAACATTTTCCGCAAACTCGAACAATATTGGCAGCATCCCGTGCTGTACTGGCCGCTGGTGATCCTGATTGCCGCCGCCACGCCGTTGACTTTCGCGCCTTATTACCATTTTTGGCTGATGCCCTTGCTGTTTGGCGCATTGATCCGACTGATTGAACTGCGTCCGCGCTTTGCTGTTTCCACCGCCTATCTGTTTGGGCTGATTGCGTATACGACGCAGTTTTATTGGATACATACCGCGCTGCATGATGTTTCCGGCTTGCCTAATTTATACGCGATTCCGCTGACTTTCCTGCTGCCTGCGTTTCTTGCGCTGTATCCTGCCGCCTGTTTTTGGTTGTGGAAGAAATTTCATCTGCCGCGCTGGGTTAAGGTTGGCATCGTTTTACCGATTTTGTGGACGCTGGCGGAATTTGCCCGCGAACGCCTGTTGACCGGCTTCGGCTGGGGTGCGCTCGGCTATTCGCAAATCGTCAAAGAAAGCCCGCTTGCCGGCTTTGCACCTTTGGGCGGTATTCATCTGGTTACGCTTGCGACGGCATTTGTCAGCGCGTGGTTGGTGTTGCTGATTGACAATACGGGTCGTCTGAAACAACGCCTGCTGCCAATGTGCATGATTGTTATGTTGTGTACCGTCGGCTATATCGCCCAGCAAGCCGACTTTACCAAACCCGACGGCAGCACCAGTACCGTCGCGCTCGTGCAGGGCAATATCGAGCAGAGCCTGAAATGGAATGAAGAACAAGTCGTTCCCACCATTCAGAAATACTACGGTCAAATCAGCAAAACATCCGCCGACATCGTTATCCTGCCCGAAACCGCATTGCCCGTGATGCGTCAGGATTTGCCGGAAAACATCCTGACCCAGTTTGCCGAACAGGCGCGCACGAACGGCAGCGCGTTGGCTGTCGGTATCGGTCAATACACTGCCGACGGCAGCGGCTATGAAAATGCCGTAATCAATTTGAGCGACTACGATGATGTTTCAGATGATCTCCCGTATTACGCCAAGAATCATTTGGTTCCCTTTGGTGAATACAAACCGCTGCCTTTTTTGACCGAACCGCTGTATAAGCTGATGAATATGCCGCTTGCCGACTTCCGTCGCGGCGGAGCGGGGCAGGCTCCCTTAACCATGAAAGGTCAAAAAGTCGCCTTCAATATCTGCTATGAAGACGGCTTTGGCGACGAACTCATTGCTACCGCCAAAAACGCTACGCTGCTTGCCAACGTCAGCAATATGGCGTGGTACGGCGACTCCAACGCGATGTATCAACAGCTCCAGCAATCCCAAGCCCGCGCGATGGAGCTTGGACGCTATATGGTCCGTGCCACCAATACCGGCGCAACCGCCATTATTTCTCCCAAAGGCAGCATCATCGCCGAGAGCGAACCCAATACCGATGCCGTCTTGGAAGGGCATGTCAAAGGCTATGTCGGCGAAACCCCTTATATGAAGGCAGGCGGTTCGCTGTGGCTGATCGGGGTATTGTCAATTATTGCCATCGCACTGTTTTTAATCAGGAAAAAAGCAGATTGAGTTTGAAAAAGCGGTCTTTTTATAAGGCCGTTTTTCTTGAACTTTAATATTTACATACAAGAATGTTTGTAATATACTGAACTTATTCCCAGTAAACCAGTCAAATTTTCAAAATCAATCGAATTTTATAAAAGATAAAAATTCACCTATCAAACAGTCTTTTACAGAAAAAGGCATTTGACAGCATACGATAGGGCAACAGGCAGTGATATACTGCACGACAAACAACAAGTAAACAACAGTCTCTGCATCATATAAAGGAAAGCACCTCTTATGAACAACGCCTTTGCATTACCCGTCATTCACAGCGGCAACGGCAGCCTTGAGCAATACATTCACACTGTTAACAGCATTCCTATGTTGACGCCCGAAGAAGAAAGCCAACTCGCGGAGCGTCAGCAAAAAGGCGACCTTAACGCCGCCAAACAACTCATTCTTTCCCATTTGCGCGTCGTCGTATCCATCGCACGAGGCTACGACGGCTATGGCCTGAACCAAGCCGACCTTATCCAAGAAGGCAACATCGGACTGATGAAAGCGGTCAAACGCTACGAGCCCAGCCGTGGCGCGCGCCTGTTTTCATTCGCCGTACACTGGATTAAGGCCGAAATCCACGAATTTATCCTGCGCAACTGGCGACTGGTACGCGTAGCGACCACCAAACCGCAACGCAAACTGTTCTTCAATCTGCGCAGTATGCGTAAAAACCTGAATGCCTTGTCTCCGAAAGAAGCGCAAGATATCGCCGACGATTTGGGCGTTAAATTGTCCGAAGTCATGGAAATGGAACAACGCATGACCGGACACGACATCGCCATCATGGCGGACAACAACGATGACGAAGACAGCTTCGCCCCCATCGACTGGCTTGCCGACCACGATGCCGAACCCAGCCGCCAACTGTCCAAACAAGCCCATTACGCCCTGCAAACCGAAGGTCTGCAAAACGCATTGGCGCAACTGGACGACCGCAGCCGCCGTATCGTAGAAAGCCGCTGGCTGCAAGACGATGGCGGATTGACCCTGCACGAGCTGGCAGCCGAATACGGCGTGTCTGCCGAGCGCATTCGTCAAATCGAAGCCAAAGCCATGCAAAAACTGCGCGGTTTCCTCGCGGAAGAAGCGGAAGCGGTTTAAAAAAACAGTTCAGTAGAAGGAAAAAGGTCGTCTGAAACCCGAAATCTCGGTTTCAGACGACCTTTTGTTTTGTTAATACAATTGGGTATGTGCTATTTAGTCTAATAGGTGGTATTTAATTTTAATTACGAACTTAATTCCTCTTTGAGAATTTTGGTGACCTTACCCATATCGGCTTTGCCTTCAATCTGGGTTTCCAGAACGCTCATGGCTGTGTTTAAATCAGTCAAATCGGAAGCCCCTGTCATGGCGACTACGGTTTCCACGGCAGTACGGATTTCTTCTTCTGACATCATTTGCGGCAGATAACGGTGCAGGATTTCGATTTCGGCATTTTCTTTATCTGCCAAGTCCTTACGGCCTGATTCGGCATTGATGTTGGCACTGTCTTTGCGCTGTTTGACCATTTGGGTGATGATGGCAATTACTTTTTCGTCATCAGCTTCTGTACGCTCGTCCACTTCGAATCGATTGATGGCGTCATCGACCAGGCGGATAGTGCTTAAAGCCGTTTCATCTTTGGCAAGCATCGCGGTTTTCATATCTTCTGCTAACTGTACTTTTAGGCTCATAGGATTACTTTCAGAAAAATTGGATATTTTGTTGCAAGCATTGCTAATATGTAGTGCTGATTAATAGTAAAAAGTTTTTCATGACACCTTTAAACCCTTTTATTTTGTTAAACTTATTTTATAGGTCTTCAAGAGACATTTAAAACAAAACACACCGCAGGAAAATCCTCACAGTGTGTTGCGACGACATAATAGTTTCAGAACTGCAATAGACGTTAATACATTTTGGGAGGCAGTTTTTGGCTGCGCAGGCGTTTTTGCAGGCGTTTTACGGCTGCGGCTTTTTTGCGTTTGCGCTCGGTAGTCGGTTTTTCGTAAGCTTCACGGGCGCGCAGCTCGGTCAACAGACCGGTTTTTTCTACGGCACGTTTGAAACGGCGCATGGCTACTTCGAAGGGTTCGTTCTCTTTAACGCGGATTGCAGGCATTTTATTTCCTTTAAATTGAATTCTGGTTTCAAACCGCCAAAAGGGATAAGGATAAAAGGGGCGGTTTGTAAAAAAGTGGTTGTTTGTATCTCGGGTGTCTTGCGACCGGCGGGATACGCGCCGTGATGTAAACATCACCTCCTAACAAGTCGGCTTGGTGCCAAATATGCCGTCGATGCGGCTGCAAATGAATTGCGGGATTATCTTTGATTAGACAGTTTCTGTCAAGCTGGGGGATTGTCTAAAAAACAGTGTCAGAGTTTCGGAAGCCTTCTTTAAACATCCGACACCAATCGCATTAATTTGCGTATAATGGCGCAACTCCCGATTAACCGACTATGTCAGTAAGGAATACCACACCATGACCTCTATTCATGACCAAATTAAAGAAGTTGTTACCACTCACCGTGTTGTTTTGTTTATGAAAGGCACGAAGCAGTTCCCGCAATGCGGTTTCTCATCCCGTGCCGTTCAAATTCTTAATGCCGCAGGTTGCACCGATTATGTAACCGTTAATGTTTTGGAAAACGATGCCGTCCGCCAAGGTATTAAGGAATACAGTGATTGGCCGACCATCCCCCAACTTTACGTCAACGGGGAATTTGTCGGCGGTTCCGATATTTTGATGGAAATGTTTGAAGCCGGCGAATTGCAAGATTTGCTGAAAGCCTGATGAAATATAGCAAAAGGTCGTCTGAAAAATTTTTCAGACGACCTTTTGCCGTGTTCTGCCTGCTTTTCCGAATATTCAAAAAAAAGTATAATCACACCCATTCAAAAACAATCCGAAGCCTGCCAAATGAACGTAACCGTTATCAATCACCCCCTTGTCCGCCACAAACTCACGCTCATGCGCGAGGCCGATTGCAGCACTTACAAATTCCGCACCCTCACTACCGAGCTGGCGCGCCTGATGGCTTACGAAGCCAGCCGTGATTTTGAAATCGAAAAATACATTATCGACGGCTGGTGCGGTCAAATCGAAGGGGACCGCATCAAGGGCAAAACCTTGACCGTCGTGCCGATTTTGCGTGCCGGTTTGGGTATGCTCGACGGCGTGCTCGACCTGATTCCGACCGCCAAAATCAGCGTGGTCGGATTGCAGCGCGACGAAGAAACGCTCAAACCCGTTTCCTATTTTGAAAAATTCGTGGACAGCATGGACGAACGCCCCGCGTTGATTATCGACCCCATGCTCGCTACCGGCGGCTCTATGGTGGCTACCATCGACTTGTTGAAGGCGAAAGGCTGCAAAAATATCAAAGCGTTGGTACTCGTCGCCGCGCCCGAAGGCGTCAAAGCCGTCAATGAAGCGCATCCCGACGTCACCATCTACACCGCCGCCCTCGACAGCCATCTGAACGAAAACGGCTACATCATCCCCGGCTTGGGCGATGCGGGCGATAAGATTTTCGGCACGCGCTGATTCGTGATTTGAGGTCGTCTGAAACTGAATGTATGGGTTTCAGACGACCTTTTTTATAGTGGATTAACTTTAAATCAGGACAAGGCGACGAAGCCGCAGACAGTACAGATAGTACGGTACCGATTCACTTGGTGCTTCAGCACCTTAGAGAATCGTTCTCTTTGAGCCAAGGCGAGGCAACGCCGTACTGGTTTAAAGTTTAATCCACTATACAAGGTATTTTTCGTTGAAAATCCCATGTTAGAAAGGACAACCATGAGCTTCCAAGACAACCTCGCCGCCATGCCCGACATCGGTCATTTGAGCGGACTCGACATCCTCGACGCACAAGGCAAAGCCGTCCATTACATCCCCAACGCGCCCGGCAAGCAAGGCTCGCTGAAACTCTACAACGCTTTGGCATTGAATTTCGGCGGCAAACTCGATGCCGCCGCCGCTGCACAGGGTTTGGATTGGTTTGCCGAACACGTTGCCGATGCGCAAGCCAATCCGGGCAAGCATCCCAATATTGATTTGCTGTTACAAGTGAAAAACGGAAACTGCAGCTTGGTTTTAAAGCCGGTTGAGGCATAAGCACTAGATAAGTAAAAGGTCGTCTGAAAATGGAATTCCCGTTTTCAGACGACCTTTTTTAAGCTTAGGCTTACCGTTTGCTGATATTGTGAAATATCTTGCCTATATCGTTTAAGAAACGGGGTTCGCGCTGGATCAGGTAAACAATCAAGGGGATATTGCCGATGGCGACGATCAGGTAAAGCAGGGAAATGCTGTCGAACAGCATCAAGAGTACCGCGCTTAAAATGGCAGCCGATACCATGAACACGCCATTGATAATGTTGTTGGCGGCGACGGCGTGGGCGCGGAAGGATTCGCTGCTGGCGGTTTGCAGCCAAGTATAGAGCGGGACGGAGAAGAAGCCGCCGAAGAAGCCGATCAGCGTCATGACGAGCATGACGGGATACGCCATGCCTTGCGACAGGAACCAGGTGATGCCGTTGAGTTCGGTAAAGCGTTGCCCTTGGGTCAGCCATACCAAAATCAAGCCGAATACGGTCAAACCGGTCGTGCCGACGGTTACCAAGCCCAAGAGCAGGCGTTCGTGGCTGAGTTTGGCGCACAACACCGAGCCGGCGGCGATGCCGATGGAGAATAGGGCGAGCATGAGGTTGAAGACGCTGTCGTTGCCGCCCAAATGGATTTGCGTGAAAGTCGGCAGTTGGGTGGTGTAAACCGAGCCTATAAACCAAAACCATGAAATGCCGATGATGGATGTGAAGACGGAATCATATTGCGCGGTTTCGCGCAGGAGCGCGTGCGTGCCTTTGACGATGTTCCATTCGATTTTGGTGTTGGGGGCTTTGGCGGGGACGTTAGGCATGAAGAAGCTGGTCAACGTGCCGCCGATGGCGACGAGCAAGACTAAGATGCCGACGACGGAGGGCGGCAAGCCTGCGACGGACGTGCCTAAAATCTGACCGAACAAAATGGCGATGAACGTTCCCGATTCGATCAGGCTGTTGCCCATAATCAGCTCTTTGTCGTTGAGGTAATCGGGCAGGATGGCGTATTTCAGCGGGCCGAACAGCGTCGATTGCGCGCCCATGCAAAACAGACAGACCAAGAGTAGCGGGGCGGACTGGATATAGAAACCGAACGCCGCCACCGCCATGATGATGATTTCCAATACTTTGATCCATCGCGCCAAGACGGCTTTGTCGAATTTGGTGCTCAGTTGTCCCGACAGCGCGGAAAACAGGAAATACGGCAGGATAAACAGCAGCGCGCCCAAGTTCAGCATTTGGCTGGCGGGCAGGAAGTTGTTTTTGCCCAAACCGTAGAAGCTGATCATCACAAACAGCGCGGTTTTGAACATATTGTCGTTGAACGCGCCCAGAAACTGCGTGCCGAATAATGGGGCGAAACGGCGGCTGGTCGGGAAATTCAGATTGTCTTTTTTGAGGCTCATTTTTCGGATTCTTGTTCTTCTTTTTCTATTTCGTTTTCAAGCAGCTTGTCGGTGGAATCGTCGTCCATCAGAATGCGGTGTGCCGGACCTTCGAGGTCGTCAAACTGTCCGTTTTTGCCCGACCACCAGAAAAAATAGCCGATGGCAAACGCCAAAATAATGCTGATGGGCACTAAGATAAACATACTTTCCATCACATCGCTCCGGTCAAATCGGTTAAGACAAAAGTCTGTCCCGATACGGTCAGATATTCGTTGCGCAGCGAGCCGACGGGGGCGTCGTCAAAAAACAGTTCGATACGGTCTTTTACGACACGCCAATATTGCGGAATCTCGGTTTGCCCGAAAGGCGCCAAAACCTCCGCCACCGCGCCTTCTTCACTTTGCAGCTTGACGGCGAAACGCCCGCTCTGCGGCTGAGTTTCGGATTCATCATCCGGCAGCATGATGAAAAAGCCCACATGGGCGCCTTGTTGCGTATGGATACTGAAATAGTGCATATCAAAGAATCTTAAAAGGCTGCCGCTGTTTTCAGACGACATAGTGAATACAAAAACTTTCTAAATGTAACAGTTTGACACGCCCCTGCAAAGGGCTTTACGCCCCCGCGTTCGACAGATCGTCTGAAAACAAACCGTTTCCCTTTAAACATCAGTATCTTCCTTTATCGCTTTCCGCCTGCTCCAAGTCAAACATTAAGCCAAGCAGCCGCCCCCGTTTTTTGCTAGAATAGCGCGGTTTACATTCATCAACCGATTTCAGACGACCCCGTCCAACCGGTGGCGGCAGAAACCACACGGAAAGCAATATTCATAAAGTTGCCCCATTCCGAATGTAGCGGTCATTTTTCTTTCATAGATTTTACGCCACCAACCCTGCCGCGCAGACGCCCGGCTCGAACCTCAAGCGCATCCACTATGCCTGCGGGAGATGTTTGGCGGTATATCTACGACAAAGAACAGATTGCCGATACTGCCCGCACAGGTCGTCTGAAACCTTCAGGAGCCACAACAAATGACCCAAAAACTCATCTTAGTTTTGAACTGCGGCAGCTCATCCCTCAAAGGCGCCGTACTGGATAACGACAGCGGCGAAGTCCTGCTCAGCTGCCTTGCCGAAAAACTCAACCTGCCCGACGCTTACATCACGTTCAAAGTAAACGGCGAAAAACACAAAGTCGACCTGTCTGCCAAGCCCGACCACACCGGCGCAGTTGAAGCCCTGATGGAAGAACTCAAAGCCCACGGCCTCGACAGCCGCATCGGCGCCATCGGCCACCGCGTCGTCAGCGGCGGCGAACTGTACAGCGAATCCATCCTCGTTGACGACGAAGTCATCGCCGGCATCGAAAAATGTATCCCGCTCGCCCCGCTGCACAACCCCGCGCACCTCTTGGGCCTGCGTGCCGCACAAAGCATTTTCAAAGGCCTGCCCAACGTCGTCGTTTTCGACACCGCCTTCCACCAAACCATGCCGGAACACGCCTACACATACGCGATTCCGCATGAACTGTATGAAAAATACGGCTTGCGCCGCTACGGCGCACACGGTACCAGCTACCGCTACGTTTCTGATGAAACCGCCCGTTTCCTCGGCAAAGATAAAAAAGACCTGCGCATGGTGATTGCACACTTGGGTAACGGCGCGTCCATTACCGCCGTCGCCAACGGAGAATCACGCGATACCAGCATGGGACTGACCCCGCTGGAAGGCCTCGTGATGGGTACGCGCAGCGGCGACATCGATCCCGCAGTCTTCGGCTTCCTCGCTGAAAACGCCAACATGACCATCACCCAAATCACCGACATGCTGAACAAAAAATCCGGCCTGCTCGGCTTGTCCGGCCTGTCCAACGACTGCCGTACCATCGAAGAAGAATCCGGCAAAGGCCATCCCGGCGCGAAACTCGCCCTGGACGTCTTCATCTACCGCCTCGCCAAATACATCGGCAGCATGGCTGTGGCAGCCGGCGGTCTGGACGTACTCGTTTTCACCGGCGGTATCGGCGAAAACTCCGACATCATCCGCGAGCGCGTACTCGGCTACTTGGGCTTCCTCGGTCTGAAAGCCGACCACGAAGCCAACCTGAAAGCCCGCTTCGGTAACGCAGGCGTGATTACGACTGCCGACAGCGCAGCCGTCGCCGTTGTTATCCCGACCAACGAAGAATTGATGATTGCACACGATACCGCCCGTCTGAGCGGCCTGTAATACAGTAGTCATCCGATAAAAAACCTGCCGTTAAAAAACCTGCCGTTTTTGGCAGGTTTTTTGTTGCCGACTGTTTTCAGACGATCTATTTGGAAGGTGTTGTAAATAAAATAATAAAAATCAAATGTATAAAATTTCAATAAGAAAAATTTGAATAAATATAGAAAATCTTATTCAAACTATAAAAAATCTTAGTTATAATCAGCATATCTAAAGTTATGCCGCCGATGTGCGGTCGATTTACTAAGGAATACTACCATGCTGTTGGCACTTTCCCTGCGCGATTTTGTCATTGTTGAAAACCTCAATCTGGATTTCCAAAGCGGTTTTACCGTCTTGACCGGAGAAACGGGCGCGGGCAAATCGATTACGCTGGACGCAATAGGGCTTTTGTTGGGCGATAAGGCCGATTACAGCCAAGTCCGCAGCGGCGCGAAGGAAGCGCAATTGTCGGCATTGTTTGACATCAGCCTTTTGCCCGATCTCAAAGCCCAATTGCAGGAGCAGGGTTTTTTAGACGAAGACGCGGAAGAACTCAGTATCCGCCGCATCATTGATGCCAAAGGGAAAAGCCGCAGCTTTATCAATAATCAGGCAGCCACGCTGGCGCAGCTTAAAGCCGTCGGCGGGCAGCTTATCGACATTCACGGGCAAAACGCCCACCATTCCCTCAATCAAGAATCCGCCCGGCGCGAATTGTTGGACGCATTTGCGGGCAGCAAAGAGCAGGCGGAAACCGTCAGACAGCTTTATCAAAACTGGGTTAACGCTAAAAAAGCCCTCCAAGAAGCGCAGGAACACGCCGAGACCATCATTATCGAGCGTGAGCGTTTGGAATGGCAGTTCAACGAATTGAACCAGTTGGACGTCAAACAAGGCGAATGGGAAGCCCTCGGCCAAAGCCACGACAGCCTTGCCCATTCCGCCGAATTGCTGCAAGCCGCCGAAGAAGTCGGCGACTACATTGATGGCGACAACGGCATCCAACGTCAAATTTATCAATGCCAAAAACTGTTGACCAATCTGCAAAACATCGAGCCACGTTTCGCCGAGAGCCTGAATATGCTGGCGAGCATTGAAGCCGAATTGGGCGAAATCAGTGCCAATATGCGCGACGTCGCAGGCCGCAGTGACATCGATCCCAACGAGTTGGCAGCACAGGAGCAGCGCATGGGCGAGCTGATGGGGATGGCGCGGAAATACCGCATCGAGCCTGAAGCCTTGCCGCAAAAGCTGGCTGAAATCGACGAGCGCCTGCAAAGCCTGCAAGCCGCTGCCGATTTGGAAGCGTTGACGCAAACCGTTGCCCGCAACCTTGCCGAATATCAGGAGGCCGCCCACGTTCTTTCCGCCATGCGCCATCAGGCGGCGGGCAGGTTGGGCGAGGAAACGACCGGGCATATGCAGCATCTCGCCATGAAAGGCGCGCGTTTTGACATCGTCCTGCTGCCGTCTTCCCCCACGGCGCACGGTTTGGAGCAGGTGCAGTTTCAAGTTGCCGCCAACAAAGGCAATCCGTCCCGTCCGCTGAATAAAGTCGCGTCCGGCGGCGAGCTTGCCCGTATCAGCCTTGCCTTGCAGGTGGTCACCAGCCAATACACGCAAGTCCCTACGCTGATTTTTGATGAAGTCGATACCGGTATCGGCGGCGGCGTGGCAGAAATGGTCGGCAAAGCCCTGCGTGCTTTGGGTAAAAAACATCAGGTGCTCGCCGTGACCCACCTGCCGCAAGTCGCTTCCTGCGGTGAAAACCATTGGCAGGTGCGCAAACACAGCGAAGGCGAACAAACTGTCAGCGAAATCAGCGTGTTGGACCATCAGCAGCGTATCGAAGAAATCGCCCGTATGCTTGGCGGCGAAATCATTACCGACACGACCCGCAGCCACGCGGCAGAGTTAATCAGCCTTGCCGCCGCTTAAACGCAGAATCGGAGAGGTCGTCTGAAAAGGAAGTTTGTGTAACCATTCACAAACTGCTTTTCAGACGACCTCTTTGCCAAACCGCCCGCGCCCTTTCAGACGACCTCAATACAAGGTATGATTACGTCGTTTGTTTATAAGGAAGTTCCCATGAAAGTCCTGTTTATTGCCGATCCGATGGCAAGTTTCAAAACCTACAAAGACACCACCTACGCCATGATGCGCGAGATGGCAAAACGCGGCTGGCAGCTTTTCCATACCTTGAGCGGCGAATTGTCCGTACAGCAAGGATTGGTGACGGCTCAGGCTGCGCCGTTTGAGTTTCTCGGTGCAAAAAGCGACGATGACCATGAATGGTTTAAAGCAGCAGACAAAGTTCAGACGACCTTGAAAGACTTCGATGCCGTCATTATGCGCACCGACCCGCCGTTCGATATGCAATACCTCTACGCCACCCAATTCCTGACGCTGGCGGAACAGCAGGGCGCGAAGGTCTTTAACAGCGGGCAGGCGATGCGCGACTTCAATGAAAAACTGGCGATTTTGAATTTCAGCCAGTTCACCGCGCCTACGCTGGTTACGACCCGTTCCGCCGATGTCCGCGCATTTTTGAAAGAACACGGCGACATCATCATCAAACCGCTGGACGGCATGGGCGGCATGGGCATTTTCCGCCTGACCGAAAAAGACCCAAACATCGGCAGTATCCTCGAAACCCTGATGCAGCTTGATTCCCGCACCATCATGGCGCAACGCTACATTCCCGAAATCGTCCACGGCGACAAACGCATCCTGATTATCGGCGGCGAAGTCGTCCCCTATGCTTTGGCGCGTATTCCGCAAAACGGCGAAACACGCGGCAATCTGGCGGCAGGCGGGCGCGGCGTGGCGCAGGAATTGAGCGAACGCGACCGAGAAATCGCCGAAACCCTCGCCCCTGAACTCAAACGCCGCGGCATCTTGCTGGCAGGTTTGGACGTCATCGGCAGCAACCTGACCGAAGTCAACGTTACCAGCCCGACCGGTTTCCAAGAAATCATGAAACAAAAAAACTTCGACGTCGCCGCGATGTTTGCCGACGCTGTCGAAGCTTGGTCCAAACAATAATCTCGAAAGGTCGTCTGAAATCCGAATCTGTTTTAGCAAAACCCGCTTCGCTCGTTTTAGCGAAACTCGCTTCACTCGTTTTCAGACGACCCCTTTTTATAGTGAATTAAATTTAAATCAGGACAAG